>JALTLI010000110.1 GCA_027005635.1 Alphaproteobacteria bacterium | reverse complement strand
ATCTTGGTGTAAATTTAGTTCTAGCAGATTTAATATTTAATGTATTTTTAATATCCTCAATAATCAAATTTACTATGTCTTCTTCATTTTCAGAACTTATAGTTTCTTTATAAAACTCTGTAATACTTTCTCCAGCAAAAACTCCCATAAAGTTATATTTAGGAAAATACTCATAGGAACAGCGACAAAAATACTCAGACATTATATGTCTCCTAAAAAGGAATAAGCCAAAATGGCAAAGTTGAATTGCTATATAATGTATTATTCTTTTTAACAAACCACAACTTAAAAAACACACTATAACAAGTTAAATATTCTCAAATATGGCAATATTTATTTTTATGCCATAAAATGATTCCACTATGTTTATAAATTTAAAATTTATTATATTAATAATAACTGCTATTTTAGCGGTTTCTTCTGCTATACCTGCAAATGCTCAGCTTTTTCAAAAAGTAGTCAGAAAGAAAACAGGTTCTAATATATCGCAAGATCAAACCCTAGATAAAGATACATACACAACCAAAAAATCCAGTAAAAAAAAGAAAAAGAAGAAAAAAGAAAAATCACTAATAGTTAAAGCCCTAGAAAAAAAAGGCTATACTTACGATAATGATGGTTTTATTTCTGCTGTTCGTCATGGTGATCTAGGAGCTGTAAAACTATTTAACCGTGAGGGAATGAGTGTTAACACTAAAAATACATTTGGTAAATCTGCAATTATTGTTGCAACTTTAAATAACCAAATAGAAGTATTAAACTATCTTATAAGACGCGGAGTAAGCTTAAACCAAGGTGATACATCGCAAGATAATCCTTTGCTTGCTGCAATAGCTACTAATAATTTAAAAATGATTAAGTACTTGCTTAAAATTAAGGCCTTGGTAAATACAGAAAATAAAGATGGCTGGACACCTATTTTCTTTGCCATAGATAAACTAGATAGAAAATTATTTGATTTATTTTTAAGCCATGGTGCAGATATTAACCATGAAAGCCGTTACGGTTCAACTCCGCTAAGCATGTCTATTCGCAAGAACTTACCACAAGTTACTAGTTATTTAATTAAACTTGGAGTTAATATTAATTACCGTGATCCTAACGGTAATACACCACTTATTTTAGCTATTATGTATGGCAATATTGATATTATACATATGCTATTAAAAGCTGGAGCTAACCCTAATGAACCAAGCACACAAGGATGGTCTCCTATAGATTTAGCCCTTTCTAAAAATAATATAGATATAGCAAATTTACTTCTATCATTTGGTGCAAATAGCCCAAATGTGCTAAACTCTGAAGAGAATGCTAAAACCAGCAAAGAAGGTAAATAATATGACAAATAGTAAAAATAAAACTGCTCTACCAACATCTTATGCAGAAATCAATCGCATGCATAAAAATGCTTTTTCTACACTAAAAGGTACAGTTATTATAACTTCTGCTAAAAGTAATGAAGGTACATCTTTATTTTCTCATATTATGGCACTAAAATCAGCTGAAGCTGGCAAAAAAACACTTCTTGTTGATCTTAATATGAAAAATATGTCTTTAACATCCAGCCTAGAATTAAAACGCTTAGAGTGGAAATTACCAGATATAAAAACTGTTTTACCTAAAAAGATTATTCAACCTAGTGAAAATATTAAAAATCTTTCTTTTCTTGCTGCCCCACTAGATGGTGAAAGTATAGATTACTTAAAAGATATAAAAAATATTCAAAACTTTCTCAAATTAGCAGAAAAACAATTTGATCATGTAATTATAGATACAACCCCTGTTGGAACCTTAAATAGATATAATGCAGACCCTATTTTATTAGGATCATGTGCTAAAAAAACTATTTTAATTACCATGGCAGGTGTTACATCTAAGGAAAAAATCAAAAAAGCTATTAACCAACTAGAAGAAGGCGGAGTAAGACCAGCAGGAATAGTAATTAATGATTTTAACAACCCATCATTAAAAGAAGCATTACTAAATTTTGTAGCTAAGTTTAAAAAAATAAGCCCAAGCCTGCATAATTGGTTACGTAAAAAAGTTTTAAATGCTAAAGGGCTAAACTAGTATAGCAATTTAACTTAACACTTTTACATTTTCTAGTTTAAAATTTGTGATAATTTTAGTGTTAATAACCGTGCAAGTGTTAAGATAAATCACTATCTTAGTCTCCAGCACCTTCTTTTTCACTAAACATATCTACTTTGTTATCTTTATCAGCCCATTCTTCAGCTTCTGGTAATGGGCCTTTGCTTTTAGTAATATTTGGCCAAATAGCACTATAATGAGTATTTTTTTCTAACCAAACATCTTCATCAGGTGTAAGTTCTTCATCAGATTTAATAGCTTCAATAGGGCATTCTGGTTCACACACTCCACAATCAATACATTCATCTGGGTTTATAACTAGCATGTTTTCACCTTCATAAAAGCAATCAACTGGGCAAACTTCTACACAGTCTGTATATCTACATTTAATACATTTTTCTGTAACTACAAATGGCATATTTTTTCTCCGCTAACTTAAATTTACTATTTTTTTGTATAACCATATATAGCGTATACTGGGATACTGTGCAACAGTCCCTAATGTCATTTTAATACTTTTTGCTACTATACATATAATGTAAAGGGTATTTAACATATAATAACCTTAAATAAATGGGTGGTTTTAGGCTATGTCCTCAACTATATTAAAATTATTTGTATGTATATTTTGTACTTTTAGTGCAAGCGCTAGCTATGGCGCAGCAGATATAACAATTCCAAAGCCCAACCTAAAGATAAATAAAGGTAAAGGTGCAAAAGCAAAAATACCAGATACCCACCCAGAAATGATTATTTTAGGTAAAAAAGTTATCCCTGGAAAAAGAAATTATAAAGCTCCGCCAAAAACAGTAGATGAACTACCCAAAGCTCTCCGATCTGAAAGAGTAAAATCTGCCTTATCTACCCGTAAAGATATTACAGTCTATAAACATAACCCTACTTTAGGCCCTACAAATGCTCCAATTAGTATTATAGAAATGACAGATTTAAACTGCTTACAATGTATGAGCTTTTTAAAGGATGCAGATAAAGTACTAGAAATGAAAAAATATAAAGATAAAATAAAGCGTACATATATTCATTTACCAGTAGATTTATACAACAGTACAAATCCTGCGGCATTTTACGGTAAAATAGCCCAAGAGCAAGGGGTTTTTTGGCAATATAGAAAAGAACTATTTTCAATAGATGAAATTAAAGACAACACATTTATTGATAAACTTGTAAAAGTTGGTGGAGACCCAACAAAAATAAGAAACTTAGTAAGAAAAAATGCTAGAAAATTTTATAAGGAACTTGATGCCGATGCCATGCTAGCAAAAAATACAGGAGAAACAAGACCACCAGTAATATTTGTAAATGGTATAAAAGTTGGCTTTAATATAAAAGTTGAAGAACTGTCAGCTCTTTTAGATTACGAATTGGGCTTATAAAAATGAAAAGAAACCCATTATTTAAAGAATTTGAAGCAGCTCTTAAAGAAGCAAGGGTATCAATTAAAGTTGCAAAAAAAACTAACAACCAAAATATAATTAAAGATATAAAAACAGAGCCAGAAAATGCTTTTAAGCTTTTACCAGAAGTTGAAAAATCCCTTGAAGACATACAAAAAAGTGTTCAACAAGATATATCTCGCTATATTCCTAAAACACCAGAAGAACAAGAACAAAATACACCAGAAGATAACACTGAATATTGCTTTATCAAAATAAACAGTTCAACAGAAGAAGAAATAGAAACTCCTATTATATCTGAAAAGAAATCTTCTGATTTTCTTACAAAAAAACTAAAGCTTGCCCTACATAAACCTCTTCAAGCAAAAGATCTTATAAATAACAAACATTACGAAACACTTACAAATGATGAACGTTATTTATATATGCTTATTGCCAAAGAAATAGATAATACAAAATCCACAAGTTTAGTACTTAAATTAAAGAAAATTCTTTCTCCTGTAGAAGGTAAAAGAATTGAAGAAGCTATTATTCTTACTAAAAATTTAAAAATGGACGATCCTCACAACCATGTTCTAGCATTCATTTTAAGTCAATTATTATATTTCAAAGCTTCTCATAGCCATACTGAATGCTTACCAGAAGCCAGAGAAGAAGCAAAAAAATCATGTAGTTATACAGATAAATTTAATGAAGCCAAATTATTACGTTACCGCTACCATAGCATTGCAACAGAAAGACATTTTTCACCAGAAAAAGCCTTAGAACTTATGCGTGAATATTTTATGATAAATCCAGAATCACTTACTGGTAAAGATGGAATTTATGCAAATAATTTTTATAATTTACGCTGCTGGATTATCCTTAGCACTATTCCAACAAGTTTATGGAATATATTTGAAGTTGAAAGCTTAAAAGAAATATCCCAAAAAGCAATTGGCGGAACACTTATATATATTTATTATTTACGTCATATTATTATATC
>JALTLI010000109.1 GCA_027005635.1 Alphaproteobacteria bacterium | reverse complement strand
CGCTGGCTAAAATTGCAGCTTCTTTGCCTGCAACACCAAGCCCTACAACTGTTACATTTCCAGCATTAAAATTACTCATTCCACCAAGTAATACGCCCTTTCCACCCCGTGGAGCATGCAAATGCCATGTACCAATTTGAGTTGCTAAACGCCCAGCTATTGCACTCATTGGTGCAAGTAGCGGGGTTTCGCCATTTTCTACAACAGTTTCAAATGCTACTGCTGTTAAACCGATTTCCTTTAATGTTTCAACAAGTTGAGGTGCAGATGCAAGGTGTAAATAACAAAATAATAAATGATCTTTGGTTAAGTTTTTAAGATCAGATTCTAGCGGTTCTTTAACTTTTACAATCATTTCAGAATTTGCATACAGTTTTTCAGCACTTTCTTCAATTATACAACCAGCTTGTGTATACATTTCATCACTAAACCCAGAACCTTCACCTGCTGTTATTTCAATATGTACTGTATGCCCAGCGTTAACTAGCGTTTTACAAGCATCTGGTGTTAATGAAACACGTTTTTCTGCAATTTTTGTTTCTTTTGGTATACCGATTTCCATTGCTAAACCCTTTTATTTAAAAAAATTAGTATATAATAAATATATAAAAAACTAAATTACTAATTCGGTTGATATATATTAAAAGCAGTGTAAAATAGCTGTAATTGAAGATTAAACTTAAACAAGAAAAGGATTTAAATATGGTAACAACAACACTTAGTAAACAAGCAACAGATGCAGGTTTATCTGCACACATGCGTCAGGTATTTAATTACATGACAGGAGGTGTAGCTTTAAGTGGTTTAGTAGCATGGTATTTAATGACAGCACAAAATGGTTTGTTTATTCAACAAATGGCCAGTAGTGGATTGTTTTGGGCACTAGTAATTGCTGAGCTTGGATTGGTATTCTTCCTTTCATTCAGAATTAATAAAATGCAACCAAAAACAGCATTACTTTCATTTATTGGTTACAGCGCCTTAAGCGGTGCAACTCTTGCTCCATTGGCTTTTGTTTATACTCAAAGCAGTGTAGCAGTAGCATTTTTTGTAGCAGCTGGAATGTTTGGCTCTATGAGTTTATACGGTTACACAACTAAAAAATCATTAAGTGGTTTAGGTAGCTTTTTGTTTATGGGAGTTATTGGTTTATTAATTGCCATGGTTATAAATATATTTATGCAAAGTGATGCAATGAGCTTTATTATAAGCTTAATTGCTGTTCCACTATTTGCTGGCTTAACTGCTTATGATACACAAAAAATTAAGGATATATATTCTCAGGTTTCCCATGATGAGGTTAGTCGTTCTCGGGCGGCTATTATGGGAGCTTTGGCTTTATACCTAGATTTTATCAACTTATTTATTCATCTTCTTCGCTTACTTGGAGATAGAAGATAGTAGAGTTGTTTTAAGAAATTAAAAAGCCTCCATACGGAGGCTTTTTAATTTGTAGTAATTTAATCTTACTGACCATTCATACTTTGGAAGAAAGCCTTATTACTTTTAGTTGGTAGCATTTTAGAGCGCAAGAACTCCATAGCATCAACAGTATTCATTGGTTGTAAAATTCTACGAAGTACCCACATTTTTTGCAGTTGCTCTGTTGGAAGTAGAAGTTCCTCCTTACGAGTACTAGATTTAGTTAAATCAATAGCTGGGTAAATACGTTTATCAACTAAACGACGATCAAGTAACATTTCCATATTACCAGTACCTTTAAACTCTTCAAAAATAACCTCATCCATACGAGAACCAGTATCTACTAATGCAGTAGCAATAATAGTTAGTGAACCACCATTTTCAATATTACGGGCAGCACCAAAAAAGCGCTTAGGACGTTGTAATGCCTGTGCATCTACACCACCTGTTAGTACTTTACCAGAGCTAGGAATAACAGTATTGTATGCACGAGCCAATCGAGTTAATGAATCAAGTAAGATAACAACATCGTGACCTTCTTCAACTAAACGTTTAGCCTTTTCAATAACCATTTCAGATACTTGAACGTGACGACTTGCTGGTTCATCAAAAGTAGAAGAAACAACTTCACCTTTTACACTACGTTGCATATCTGTTACCTCTTCAGGACGCTCATCAATAAGAAGTACAATTGTGTATACTTCAGGATGATTTTCCTCTATTGCATGGGCAATATTTTTAAGTAACATAGTTTTACCTGCCTTTGGTGGAGCAACAAGCATAGCACGCTGTCCTTTACCAATTGGGGCAATAATATCAATTACTCTACCTGTTAGTTCTTTAGGGTCTTTAGTGTTTTCTAATGAGAACTTTTCTTCAGGATACAAAGGAACAAGCTTATCAAAATTAGGACGCTGCTTAGATCTTTCTGGTTTTTTGTAGTTAATTTTATCTATTTTTGCTAGGGCAAAATAACGCTCACCAGGGTTTGGAGCACGAACAGTACCAGTAATTGTATCACCTGTACGTAAGCCTAATTTACGAATTTGACTTGGTGAAACGTAAATATCTGCTGGGCAAGGGCTGTAATTATCATCAGGAGAACGAAGAAAACCAAAACCATCTTGCAATGTTTCAAGTACTCCTTCTGCTGTAACAGTTTCTTCTTTTGGAAGATTTGCTACAATATTAAACATTAATTCTTGGCGACGTAATTCATTAGCTTTTTCAACACCGCTTTTTTCTGCGATTTTAACAAGGTCGCCAATGGCTTTATTTCTAAATTCTACAAGTTGCATGATATAAACTTTTTAATTAATCTTAAATTTTAGTAAAATATTTGATTTCTACTAATGGTATTTTTATGTGAAACAACTTCCTGATAACAAAAACTTTTAATTATTTAATGGGGTTTTCGTAACGGAATAAATTATTAATAATAGATAAACTGTAATTGGTCAAGTTAAAATGGTCTTAAAATAACTAAAAATACAATAATTATTAAAATAACTGTCGGAATTTCATTGTAATATCTAAAAAACTCAGCTGATTTAAAGTTAACATCATCTCTAAATTTTTTACGAAAAACATCAAGTGACATATGAAATCCTGTTAAAATAACTACCGCTAAAATTTTAACATGTATCCAGCCTTCAGATAAAATCCCTGTGTTTTCTTTAATCATATACAATCCACACAGCCATGTAAGCACCATTGCTGGCGTTGTTATATAAAAATAAAGCTTTCTTTCCATGGTTTTAAACATGCGGTTAGATTTGGAGTTACCTAAAATTTGTAAGTGATAAATAAACAAACGAGGCATATAAAAAAGCCCAGCAAACCAAGCTACAAATGATATTATATGTAGTGCTTTAACTGTTTCGTACATTGTTTACCTTCCCCCTTATTTTTATAATTAGGAACATATAATAAATAAGAAGGTTTAGCAACTAAGAATAATTTTTAACTGTTTCTATTAATGTTTGCATATTTTCAATTGGAGTTTGCGGGGTTATTCCGTGTCCTAAATTAAAAATAAAACCATTATTTTTACTGTTTTTAATTATATCTAATATTTCATTAGTTTTTTTGCGTACAATTTCAGGGGTTGTTAATAAATAAGCCGGATCCATGTTTCCTTGTAAACAAACATACGGTTGCAATTTTTCAACTGCCCAATTTAAATTAATTCCATAATCTAAACCAAGCCCTTCAAACAGGCGGTTATCTGATTTTTCGTTGTCACCTATTCCAACACAGCCTTGTTTTACTATTTTTTCCAATTGATGCTCATGCAACCCTTTTGGAAAAAGAATAATTGGAATATTAGGATAGTCCTGTTTAATATTTTTACATATTTGAAGTAGTGGTTTTAAAATAACATCTTCAAACATATCATCTGGTACACTTCCTGCCCAGCTATCAAAGATTTGAATTACTTCAACACCTGCTTCAATTTGTTTTTTTAAATAATGAGTTGATGCTTCAACTAAAATATCTATTAAATCTAAAAATTTATCTGGGTGTTGATAATACCATGAACGGCTTATATGATTTTGTTTTGATGGGTGATTATCTACCATATATAAAGCTACAGTCCATGGGGCTCCACAAAAACCTATTAAATTTGATGATTTATGTTTTTCTGAAAGTTCTTTTTTTACTAGTTTAATTGTTTCATATATTGGTGATAATGTTTTATCTATATTTTTTATGTTTTTTCTTAGTGGGGCAATATCATCAACTGTTTTTAATAAAGAAAGTTCTGGTCCTTCACCTGTAACAAATGATAAATTTAAACCCAAGGCTTGTGGAATAACTAAAATATCGCTAAATAATATTGCTCCATCCATTTTAAATCTACGAATAGGCTGTAATGTTATTTCTGCTGCTTTTTCTGGTGAATAGCATAAATCTAAAAATGAACCTGCATCTTTACGTAATTTTCTGTACTCTGGTAAGTATCTACCAGCTTGACGCATTACCCATATTGCAGGATTATTTTCTTCTTTTCTTAGATTATTAATTAATTTATTCATTTTTATATCTTATAATTTAAATTCTGGATTACTATATCCTTATTATTACTTTTATTCATTATAAATATTTATCC
>JALTLI010000108.1 GCA_027005635.1 Alphaproteobacteria bacterium | reverse complement strand
ATAGAAACTAAGCAAACTATTCCTCCTGCTGGTGCAAGAAGTATTAAAAATTGGAACAAAGAAAAATTTAAACCTTATTAAAGTTGCGCGAAGAATCTTATCCAGTAAAATCATTATTGGATAGGTTCGAAAGATAATCACATAAAAAAAGGAACTGTTTAGCAGTTCCTTTTTTATGTGGTATATAGTTATTTAATATAATTTAAGGATAGTTTTATGGCACGAGTAAAAAAAGGCAACCCAATCCACGGGTGGGTAGTATTTGATAAACCAGTTGGTATGGGTTCAACCCAAGCTGTAGCTTTTGTTAAACGGGTTTTTAATGCGCAAAAGGCTGGTCATGGTGGAACGTTAGACCCTTTAGCTTGTGGAGTATTACCAATTGCCCTAGGTGAAGCCACTAAAACCATGAGCTACGTTTTAGGGGCAGATAAATACTACAAATTTGAAGTTACTTTTGGTGAAGAACGGCAAACTGATGATACAGAAGGTGAAGTAACTAAATCTTCTGATAAATTACCAAGTAAACAAGAAATTTTAGATGCTGTACCATCTTTTAGTGGTGAAATTCAGCAAACACCACCATTATATAGCGCTGTTAAAATTGCAGGAAAACCAGCATATGCACGTGCAAGAGCAGGTGAAGATGTAAAAATTGAAGCAAAAACAATTACAATTCATAATTTAAGCTTAGTTTCTTTTGAAGGTGATGAAAATGCTGTTAAAACTGCAGTATTTGAATTATCTGCATCTAAGGGGACTTATGTACGATCAATAGCCAGAGATATGGGAAGAATGCTTGGATGTTACGCTTATGTAAGCAAATTACAGAGAACTAAAGCAGGAAAATTTGAACTTTCTTCGGCAATTTCAAAAGAAAAGCTTGATTTATGTTTAGAAAAAGGGCAGAGTGCGGAAGAATTTCTATTGGATATAGGAACTGTGCTGGACGATATCCCGGCTTATAGTGCCTCCATAGAAGAGCTTAATGACTTTAAAGTTGGCAAGCAGTTGGTGCGTGTTCATTTAAAACCTGGCTTAATGCGGGTGATGAGCCCAGATAACAAACTTTTATCATTAGTAGAAGTTGGTTTAGCTGGAGAAATGAAAATAATACGTAATTTCAACATTATTTAAAGATATTGATAACTAAGGAAATATATTATGACTATATCAGCACAAGATAAAACTAAATTAGTAAAAAAATTCGCTAGAAGTGAAGGAGATACTGGTTCTCCGGAAGTTCAAGTTGCTATTCTTACAACAAGAATTAAAAACTTAACTGAACACTTTAAATCACACAAACAAGATAACCACTCACGTAGAGGTTTGATTGCTATGGTAAATAATCGTCGCTCTCTTCTTACTTACCTTAAAAAGAAAAGTGTTACTCGTTACCAAGATTTAATTAAAGAGCTTGGCTTGCGTAAGTAAGTTTTGTTGAATATTAAAAGGAGAGCAAAAGCTCTCCTTTTTTATTTGTAATATCACTATATATTATGAACTGCTTGTGCAATCAACCCCGCTGAATGTGCCATCACCACTAGTATCAGCTTTTGTACCAGAAAATGCTAGCTCCATACCACCAAGAAAGCTTGTGAAGATTTGAGGGAAAACACCAACAGCAACCCCGCAAATTACTAATACAAGCCCTGCCATGCTACCTTTTAGAAAAATCAAAAACCCTGATAAAGCTACAAGGGTACCAATTATAGTACCAACACTTCCTTCTAGTAAACCTACAGTATCACAGTAAATTTCTTGATCTTGTGCCATTGCAAAATCAATGCCTAGGCTTGCAAACATTGCTGTTATTAATAGTATAAATACGAAAATGCGCATATGGATATAACCTCTAAATTTTATTTAATTTTTATTATTACTAATACTAGTATGGAGATTAAGAAGTTCATTTTCAATGATTAGTTATAGTTTTAATCAAAAAAAACAGTTAAAAAAGCATAAAAAGCTTGGCTATAGTGTTAATTATGTTATAAAAAGACACTTAAGTATTAAAGATGAAATGAAAATTGCTATATGAAAAATAGTATGAAAATGAAAGAAGTAAAATAAATGTTTACAATTTATAAAAAAGAAATGGAATGGGGCGGTCGTCCACTAACAATTGAAACAGGTCATATTGCAAGGCAAGCTGATGGTGCTGTTATGGTTACTTATGGTGAAACAACGGTTCTTGCAACTGTATGCTTTCAAAAACAGCCTAAGCCTGGGTTAGATTTTTTTCCTTTAACAGTTGATTACAAAGAAAAATACTACGCAACAGGTCGTATACCGGGTGGCTTTTTTAAGCGTGAAGCACGTCCAACTGAAAAAGAAACTTTAGTTAGTCGTTTGATCGATAGACCTATTCGTCCACTATTTCCTAAACAATTTAAAAATGAAACACAAGTTTTATGTAGTGTAATGTCATCTGATGGTCAAAATGATGCTGATATTGTAGCTTTAATTGCTAGTTCTGCTGCTATGACACTTTCTGGTGCACCTTTCATGGGCCCAATTGGTGCAGCACGTGTTGGTTACAAAGATGGTGAGTTTATTTTAAACCCAACAACAGATGAGCGTGAAACCTCAGAGCTTGATTTAGTAATGGCAGGTACACATGAAGGTGTATTAATGGTTGAATCGCAAGCTAGTGAACTTCCTGAAAGTACAATGCTTGATGCTGTTATGTTTGGTCACGAAGAAAGTAAGAAAGTTATTGATGCAATTATTGAACTTGCTGAAGCCGCTGCAAAACCTGCGTTTGAACTTCCTGAACCTGCTGATAACTCAGACCTTGAAAAACAGCTTGAAGCATTTGAATTAGATATTGCAAATGCTTATAAAATACAAGAAAAACAAGAACGTGTTAGAGCTTTAACAGAAATTAAAAATAAAGCACTTGATGCTATTGCTGGTGAGGGTGAAAACCGTGATGAAGATATAGCTAAAACTTTAGGCGGTTTAATTAAATCTATGGAATCTAAAGTTGTACGTGGAAGTATTCTTGCTGGTGAAGCCCGTATTGATGGTCGTTCAACAACAGATATCCGTAATATTGTTGCAGAAGTTGATTTGTTACCTAAAGCTCATGGTTCTGCGCTATTTACTAGGGGTGAAACACAGGCCATTGTTGTTACAACACTTGGTACAGGGCGTGATGAGCAAATTATTGATGACATTAACGGTGAATACAAAGATACCTTTATGCTTCATTACAATTTCCCGCCATATTCTGTTGGTGAAACTGGTAGAGCTGGTTTTACTAGCCGACGTGAAATTGGTCATGGTTGGTTAGGTCGTCGTGCTTTAACAGCTATGCTTCCAAGCAAGGAAGAATTCCCATACACTATTCGTATTGTATCTGAAATTACTGAATCTAACGGTTCTTCTTCTATGGCTACTGTTTGTGGTTCATCTCTTTCTATGATGGCTGCTGGTGTTCCTTTAAAACGCCCTGTTGCTGGTATTGCAATGGGCTTAATCAAGGAAGGCGATAAGTTTGAAGTATTAAGTGATATTTTAGGTGATGAAGATCACCTTGGTGATATGGATTTCAAAGTTGCTGGTACTGAAAAAGGTATTACAGCTTTACAAATGGATATTAAAATAACATCAATTACTAAAGCAATTATGGAGCAAGCGCTAGAGCAAGCTTCTGCTGGACGTAAGCACATTTTAGGTAAAATGGAAAAAGCTTTAACTGCTAGTCGCCCAGAAGTTTCTGATAATGCACCGGGTATTGAAACAATTCAAATTCCTGTGGATAAAATCCGTGAAGTTATTGGTTCTGGTGGTAAAATAATCCGTGGCTTAATGGAAGAAACTGAATGTACTATTGATATTGAAGATGATGGTAGTGTATTTGTAGCTGGTGTTAGCAATTCAAATGTTAAAGATTGTATCGCTAAAATCCAAGGTATTGTTGCAGAAGCTGAAGAAGGCAAAGAATACACTGGTGAAATCACTAAAGTGGTTGATTTTGGTGCATTTGTTCGTGTTCTTCCTAATCAAGAAGGCTTGGTTCATGTTTCAGAAATACTGGATATCCGTGTAGAAAATGTACATGATATCCTTAAAGAAGGTGAAACAGTTACAGTTAAATGTATTGGTTTAGATAGAGGAAAAGTACGCTTAACCATGAAAGGCATTGAGCAAACTGGTGAAACTAAGAAGCTTATTGATAGTGTGATTGAAGCTGGTGGTACTAGCCCTCGTCCTGAAAGTGATGATAAAAAAGGTGGCCATAAAGGTGGTCGTCGTAGAGCTAGTTAATTTTAGTTTTATATCTAAATAAAAGAGGCTTTTAGCCTCTTTTATTTTTTTGCAACACTGATTAACATTAATTATGGCTTATTTATTACACAAACTAGTCTAATTAGTTGAAATACATAATAATATATCTTATTGGCATTAAATATGCTTTGTATACAATTGGTTGTTTTAGGTGAAATTAAGTTTAATTACATAAATATAGTAACTTTGCTTAATATTAAAACAAATGGAAGATTAGTTATGTTTTTTATAAATAAGTTAAAATCACAAATAGGGCTTGCCCTAGA
>JALTLI010000107.1 GCA_027005635.1 Alphaproteobacteria bacterium | reverse complement strand
CCAATACGTTGTATATCTGTGTTTAATGAAATATAACTTCCTCTAGTTACAGAATTTTCTAGTATTCCATCAATATTATTTGCCAACCATATATCATCATTAATTGTATCACTTATTTGGATTGTAGATTCAAGAAGTTCTATAGTTTTAAGATATTTTAAATATGGAAACTTTTGGTTATCATTTAAAACAGATATAATATCTATAGGTTTTGTATTACCATTCTTTAATTTTAATCCTGCAATTTCAAAGCCATCATTAACTATATCTAGCTGTAAATCTAAGCCTTTCATGTGGATATTTTTAATAACCAAATTACCCATTGCCAAATTACGATTAGAAAAAGATGCATGTAAATAATCAACCCTAGAAATAGTTACATTTTCAGGAGATTTTAATTTCAAACCATTTAAAACTAACTGCAAACTACCTTTATATGAAATTACTGCTTTTTTTACATAAATATTATTTTCACCAATTTTTAAATAATTATTAAAGTAATGTAAATAAGGAGTAACATTAAAAGGTTTTAAATTTAAAGAAATTGCAATAGTTGCAAACATAATAAATATTGCTAAAAATATACCAATAAAAACTGCTATTATTTTCTTATAAATAGATGACTTTAATTTTTTCATATAAAAATTACCCATCCCTTCTATTAGAAGCTTTAGCAGCAAGAGCAGCATTAATAAACATATCTAAATCACCATCAAGTACATAATCTGCGTTGCCTGTTTCCACTTTAGTGCGTAAATCCTTTACCATTCTATACGGATGTAAAACATACGAACGTATTTGGCTTCCCCAACCATTTTCAGTTTTAGTGCTTTCTACTGCTTGTTTTTCTGCTTCTTGTTTTTGAATTTCATGTTCATACAACCTAGCTTTTAACATTTTTAAGGCTTGCGCTTTATTTTTATGTTGAGACCGTTGTTGTTGACAAGCAACCACAATTCCTGTTGGTTCATGGGTAATTCTAACTGCCGAATCAGTAGTATTTACATGTTGCCCACCTGCTCCACTTGCGCGGTATGTATCAATTCTTAAATCTTTTTCTTCAATATTTATATCTATATTTTCATCAACTTCTGGGTAAACAAAAACAGATGAAAATGAAGTATGCCTCCTATTTTGAGAATCAAATGGAGAAATACGAACTAACCGATGAACACCAGATTCTGTTTTTAATAAGCCGTAAGCCATATCACCAGTTATTTCAATAGTAGCAGATTTTATCCCTGCTTCTTCACCACGAGATTCAGCAATTAAAGAAATTTTAAAACCTTTACTTTCCGCCCAACGAGTATACATTCTTAGTAACATTGCAGCCCAATCTTGGCTTTCTGTTCCACCTGCACCAGAATGAACTTCTAAAAATGCATTGTTACTATCTGCATCACCACTAAGTAAGCGCTCTGTTTCTAATCTATCAACTTCTTTAGCTAGTATTTTTAATTCTTCTTCAGCTTCTTTTTCTGTATCTTTATCATTTTCTTCATCTGCTAGTTCAAACAACATAACAACTTCTTCTAGGCGGTTATCCATAGTTGCAATACCCGTTAAAACATTCTCTAAACGTGTTTTTTCTTGCAATATTTTTTTAGCTTCAAGTTGATTATTCCATAAATCAGGGTCAAGAGATTTTTCTTCTAGTTGTGCTATGCGTTGTTTGGTTGCATTAACATCAAAGATGCCCCCTCAGCAATTCAAATGATTGCCTAATTTCATCAATAAGTGATTTATGTTCTGCCTGCATTAAGTATTACCGTTATATATTAATATATTTTAATAGTTCAAATATGTTATCTGGCAATATGCTAACAAATACAAGTAAAATAACTAAAACAATAACTACCATTTTTAGCTTTTGTGGAATATTTGTTATAAGTTTAACGCTAGGTTCTTCAAAGTACATAACTTTAATAACACGCAAAGCATAATAAACACCCAATACAGAAAAAATAACAGCAATTAAAGCTAGCCACCATAAACCTACACTAACAGCAGTTTGGAACACAAAAAACTTAGCCCAAAAACCTGCAAGTGGTGGTATACCAGCAATAGAAAGCATAAATAATGCCATAGATGCAGCTAGTAATGGTGATGTTTTATTTAATCCTGCTAAGTGTTTTATATCTATAATCTTTTCTTGTGTACCTTGAATACATAATAAAACTGCAAAAGCTCCCATTGTCATAATTGCATAAACTGTTATATAAAATAATACAGAAATAATACCCGCCTGAGTTAAAACAGCTAAACCAATTAACATAAAACCAACATGTCCAACAGATGAAAATGCTAATAACCTTTTAATATTATCTTGCATAATTGCCATTATTGTACCAACTGCCATTGTTATAATAGATAGTATTAAAAATATATCTGCCCAATATACAGCTAGTGAAGAAAGTGGAATTAATAATATTCTGATTAATAAAGCAAAAGATGCAATTTTAACAACAGTTGCCATAAATGCGGTTACTGGTGTTGGTGATCCCTCATAAACATCTGGTGTCCACATATGAAATGGTACAGCAGAAATTTTAAATACTAAACCAACTAAAGTAAATACTAAAGCAACTGTAACTAGTGGGTTTGCTGAAATATTTGGAATAGCTGCAAGCGCTGCTTGAACAGATGTATAAGATGTATCTCCGGCAATACCGTAAAGTAAGCTTATTCCATATAGCATTATACCCGAAGATAAAGAACCTAAAATAAAATATTTCAAACCAGCTTCAGATGATTTCATACTTTTTACATTATAAGCAGCTAAAATATATAAACAAAAGCTCATTATTTCTAGCCCCATATACATGACTATAAAATCATAAGCAGAAATCATAAGCATCATACCTAATACAGCTAGAAGGTGTAAAACAAAGTATTCTGGTGAATGAATTTTACGAGTTTTTAAATAATCACAGCTAATATACATAGAAATAATTGCCCCTACTAAAATTATGCTTTTCATAATAATTGTAAAATTATCATTGATAAACATAGAATTAATTGCTGTCTTAGGAAATCCTAGAGTAATTAATTGATAATCCCAATTTATTAAAAGAAGAAATAATGTTCCAGCAAATGCCAATTTACTAAACAAAGCAACTTGACACTTAGATTTATCAGCCTTAAAAACACTAACCATTAAGGCAATAAGCGCCATAACAGCTAAAAATATTTCAGGTATTGCAGGTAAATAAGAAGCTAAATATGTTGTATTCATTATTTATCTCCTCCTATATTTTCTTGTGTAATCATAATTCTCGGCTTTTGTTGTTGAATAAGTTTTTCTACAGATTTATCTGTAATGTTTAATATATAGTTAGGGGCAATTCCTATCCATAGTACTAAAATAGCTAGTGGGATAAACATAAGTTTTTCTCTTAAATCTAAGTCCGTTAGTTCACGTATTTCTGGTGATGAAATATCACCAAATATCATTTTACGATACAGCCATAACATATATAAGGCGCCAAGTACCACACCAAAACAGGCAATAAATACATAAGTTTGAGCAACTGGATAACTACCAACTAAAATTAAAAATTCACCCACGAAACTGTTAGTACCAGGCAAACCAACTGCTGCCATTGTAAATAACATAAAAAATGCAGCATAAACAGGCATTTTATTAACAATTCCGCCAAATCTGCTTAATTCTCTGGTGTGCATTCTTTCATAAATAACTCCAATAACCATAAATAATGCACCAGCTACAATACCGTGATTTACCATTTGTAAAATGGCTCCTTGTACACTTTCTTGGGTAGCGGCAAAAATACCTAATGTTACAAATCCCATATGAGAAACTGATGAATAAGCTATCATTTTTTTAATATCTGTTTGAGCAAAAGCAACAAGAGCCGCATAAATAATAGCAATTGTACTTAAAGCATAAATATATGGTGCAAACATAGCTGTTGCATCTGGCAAAATTGGCATAGAAAATCTTAAAAATCCGTACGCCCCCATTTTAAGTAAAATACCAGCTAAAATAACTGAACCAGCAGTTGGCGCCTGAACATGAGCATCTGGTAGCCAAGTATGAAATGGCCACATAGGAACTTTAACCGCAAAGGCTATAAATAATGCTAAAAATATCCAAGTTTGAGCAGAACTTGAAAGAGCAATATTTGACATTTCTAAAATATTAAAAGATGCACCATTAACAAAATATAAGTAAATCATGGCAACAAGCATTAATACTGAACCAACAAAGGTATAAAGAAAGAATTTTAAAGCTGCATAAATACGTTTTT
Source organism: Alphaproteobacteria bacterium (assembly GCA_027005635.1). Classification (GTDB taxonomy): domain Bacteria; phylum Pseudomonadota; class Alphaproteobacteria; order UBA2136; family JALTLI01; genus JALTLI01. The sequence continues at coordinate 11,970 of JALTLI010000107.1, read as the reverse complement.
CACCGCCCCATATACCAATAATTAAAAACATTGGAACAAGCATCGCTTCCCAAAAAACATAAAATAGAGCAAAATCAAGAGCGCAAAAAACACCAATAACTAAACCTTCTAGTGCTAAAAAGCATGCCATATATTGGTTAATTTTTGTGTTAATACTTTTCCATGAAACCGCAATACAAATAGGTGTAAGAAGCGCAGTTAATACTATAAATAATACAGATATTCCATCTATCCCCATATGATAATTAATATTAAAAGAAACTATCCATGGTCTAAGTTCAACAAATTGCATGGCAGCTGTTGTTGTATCAAATTTAGCTAGTACAAATAGGCTTAAAATAAGCACAGACATAGATATCCATAAAGATGCCCATTTTATATTATTTCCATTATCTGGCCCTTGCTTACAAAATAATATAAGCCCAGCACCTGCAATAGGTAAAAATGTTAAAAGTGAAAGTAAATATTCCATAGTTTATTAATTCCTAATTATCCATATAATAAGTGCGCAAATACCAATCACCATGAAAAATGCATAATGATATAAATATCCTGTTTGAGTTTTTCTTAATACTGAGCCTGCTTTTAAAGTTAGCCATGCTATACCGTTTGGTCCAAATTTATCAATTCCTTGCTCGTCTCCTTTGTGCCATAAAATTTTACTAAAGGCACGAATAGGTTTTACAATTAAAGCATCATAAATTTCATCTATGAACCATTTATTTAATGAGCATAAGTATAAGGTACTAAATATTTCAGATAACCTTTTACCTTTATTTTTAATAGTTAAATAAACAATACTTGCAAAAATAATTGCAGAAATAACAATCCCCAATGGTAAGTATTTAAATAGTTCGGGTATATGATGAGCATCTGCTAAGGCATTGTGTCCTTCTTTGATAAATATTGCTCCATTCCACCATTCAGCTTCTGCCATATTATGAAGTAAATAGCCAGAAGTAACTGCGCCAATTCCAAGAAGTAACATTGGTATTAACATAGTTAGTGGTGATTCATGGGCTTTTTCCAAAGCTTTTTTATTAGCAGGTTTACCATAAAATGTTAAGTACATTACTCTCATGCTGTAAAAAGCAGTCATGAATGCGGCTATTGTGCCTATAATATATAGCCACATACCTGTATTTGTTCCTGTCATAAATGCAGATTCCAGAATTAAATCTTTAGAAAAGAACCCAGCAAACGGAGGTATTCCCATTAAAGCTAAAGAACCAACCCACATTAAAACGTAAGTAACGGGTAAAACTTTGCGCAACCCACCCATTTTGAACATATTTTGTTCATCATGCATACCATGAATAACAGAACCAGCAGATAAAAATAACAAAGCCTTAAAAAAAGCATGCGTAGTTAAGTGAAAAATAGCAGCAGGATAAGCACTTATTCCACAAGCAAAAAACATATAACCAAGTTGAGAACAAGTTGAATAAGCAATAACTCGTTTAATATCTGTTTGAGTTAAGCCAATACTAGCAGCAAAAATAGCAGTTATAGCCCCTATCCAAGCAAGAACAGTTAAAATTGTATCTGCATATTCAAAAATTGGTGATAATCTGGCAAGTAGAAATACCCCAGCAGTTACCATTGTTGCAGCATGAATTAAAGCAGAAACTGGTGTAGGTCCTTCCATTGCATCTGGTAACCAAGTATGAAAACCAATTTGAGCAGATTTACCCATTGCACCAATAAGAAAGAAAAACGCTAATAATTCAAGTACAGGAAATTCCATTCCTAAAAATATAAATGATTGATTAGCAAGTGTTTCCACAGAAGAAAATATATCAACATAATCTAAACTTCCAACAACTAAAAATGTAGTTATAGTACCAAGTAATAAGCCGACATCTGCCACACGGTTTACAATAAAAGCCTTCATAGATGCAGCATTTGCAGTGGGTTTTTTAAACCAAAAACCAATTAATAGGTAAGATGCCAAACCAACACCTTCCCAGCCCATAAACATTTGAAGCAAGTTAGGTGCAGTTACCAGTAAAAGCATCGCAAAAGTAAATAGAGATAAATAGCTAAAAAAGCGAGATTTTGAACCATCATGGCTCATGTATCCGTAAGAATAAACATGCACACAGGCAGAAACTGTTGTTACCACAATTAACATAACAGCGATTAGTTTATCTATTAATATACCAAATGAAACATTTAAATTAATTGTATTTAACCATGTATACAAAGTTGCTTGTAGTGGTTCTTTGCCTAAAATTGCAATTTCGTAAAAAACCAACCAAGAAAGAACTGCACTAGCAATAACACTAAGAGTAGTAAGCAACATAACTTTACTATCACCTAGTTTTTGTGCAAATAGCCCACCAAATACAGCCGCAAAAAGCGGTAGTAGAACAATTAAAAATCCAATATGTGAGTGCATAATATTCCTTAACCTTTCATAGTGTTAACATCGTCAGTTTCCACAGAACCTCTGTTACGGAAAAAGACAGTTAAAATAGCTAAACCAATAGCAACTTCAGCAGCAGCTACCGTTAAAATAAAGAAAGTAAAAATTTGTCCGCCTAAATCATGCAAATAAACAGAAAAAGTTACCATGTTTATATTTACAGCTAAAAGCATAAGTTCTAGCGACATAAGAATTACAATAATATTTTTACGATTGATAAAAATTCCCATAATACCAATTACAAACAAAATTGCTGCAAGGATTAAAAAGTGTGTCATACCTACATGTAACATTATTTTATCCCCTTACCTGTTTTTACTTTTACAATTTCTATGCAATCTTCTACTTTACGTGAAATTTGCTCTGGTATATTTTGTTTTTTAACATCCTTACGCTGGCGATGAGTTAAAATAATTGCTCCAACCATAGCAATAAGTAAAATTAACCCAGCCATTTGAAATGGTAGTACATAATTTGTAAATAAAACTGTACCAAGTAATACAATATTAGAAACACCTTCTTCAGCCGGAACTCCAATATTCATACCTCCACCAAATAAACCAGATGATGCAGCTGCTATTACTTCAATAAGTAATACTAAGCTAACAATTCCTGCTAGGGGTAAATATGGGGTAAAACCTTCTTTTAATACTGCAAAATTAATATTTATTGTCATGATAACAAATAAAAACATAACTGCGACTGCACCAACATAAACCATTATAAGTAATAGTCCTAAAAATTCTGCACCCATTAAAATAAACAATCCTGCGGTATTAAAAAATGCAAATATTAAAAATAATACGCAATACATAGGGTTTTTAGCGGTAATAACCCCTAAACCTGCAATACATAGCATTATTGCAAACATGTAAAAAAGTAAATCTGCTACCATTTTTTTATTCTTTCTTATTTATAGGGGGCGTCTGCTTGCAACATAGCTGCAATATCAACTTCCCATTTATCACCATTTTTTAAAAGTTTAGCTTTATTGTAAACTAAGCCTTTTCTATCTGTACTTGTAAATTCAAAATTCGGCCCTTCAACAATTGCATCTACTGGGCAAGCTTCTTGGCATAATCCACAGTAAATACATTTAACCATATCAATATCATATCTTGTAGTTCTCCGAGAACCATCACTACGTGGTTCAGCTTCAATTGTAATAGCTTGAGCAGGGCAAACTGCTTCACATAATTTACAAGCTATGCAACGTTCTTCACCATTAGGGTAACGACGCAAAGCGTGTTCCCCACGAAAACGAGGTGAAGTTGGTGTTTTTTCCTGTGGGTACATAATAGTAAACTTTTTACTAAAGAAATGTTTTAAAGTAATACGAAATCCACGTAGCATATCTAGTAATAAAAATTGTTTTATTAGCTGTTTAATATTCATTACGCTACCCCCATTAAGTGCATTACGCTAGCTGTTAGTACTAACCAAAATAGTGTGAATGGTAGAAATATTTTCCAGCCTAAGCGCATTAGTTGATCGTATCTGAACCTAGGAAAAGTTGCCCTAGCCCAAAGGAATATAAATAAAATAAATGCTATTTTACCAAAAAACCAAAACACCCCAGGGATTGCATTAAATATAGGAATATCTAAAGGAGGCAACCAACCACCTAAAAATAATATAACGGTAAAAGCGCTCATCATAATCATGTTAGCGTATTCACCTAAAAAGAATAATGCAAATGCCATTGAACCATATTCAACATTATAACCAGCAACTAGTTCTGCTTCTGCTTCTGGTAAATCAAATGGTGCGCGGTTTGTTTCTGCTAAAATTGAAATAACAAATACAATAAACATTGGGAAGGCTAAAATACAATACCATAAGCCTTGTTGAGCCATAACAATATCTGTTAAATTCATGCTTCCTGCCATTAAAATAACACTCATTAATGTTAAGCCCATAGAAACTTCATAAGAAACCATTTGTGCAGCACTACGAATAGAACCTAAAAACGCATAAGAAGAATTAGATGCCCAACCAGCCATTAAAACCCCATAAACTCCAAGGCTAGAAGTAGCAAGTAAATATAAAACACCTAGGTTTACATCTGCTAAAACAATTCCTTCATCAAACGGAATAACAGCCCATGCAATAAGTGCTGGCACAAAAACCATTAAAGGCGCAATAACAAAAACTACCTTCGATGACGCACTTGGTAAAACAAATTCCTTGAACATAAGTTTTACAGCATCAGCTATTGGTTGTAATGATCCTTTATAACCAACTTCTGTTGGCCCTAAACGTAATTGCATAGCGGCAATAACTTTACGTTCTGCCAAAGTTAAGTAGGCAACTGTTAAAAATAATGGCAAACTAATACCAACTATTTTTAATATAGTTATTACAAGATAACTAATGTTTTCCCAGTTAATAAGGGTTAAATATTCAGCAATCATTTAACTAGCTTCCTTTATATTTTTTGGGTTAGTTTGTTCGTAGCATTCAAGCATGGTTTTTGATGCTCTTAAAATTTCATTGGATCTGTAAAAACAAGTAATAGGATTAATAAACGCATCTTGTTTTATTTTACCAATAACACCCATTTTTTTCGGCATATCATTTTTAACTATTTCACCAATATTTTTATACGCTTCATGAGTTTGAGATATTAAAGAACGCAACTGTTTTAAACTATCAAAATCTAATTTATTGCCTAGTTCTTCTGATAAAGCTCTGAATATTTTCCAATCCTCTTTTGCTTGCTTAGGAGGATTAACAGCCTTTTGACCAGCTTGAACTCGTCCTTCAATATTAACCCACCAGCCGTCTTTTTCTGTATAAGTGCTAGAAGGTAAAATCAAATCGGCAAGCTCAGCCCCTGCATCGTGGTGAGTACCAATATAAACTGTGAATTTTGCACCTTTTAAATCACGTAGAGCAGCATCACTATCACCGTATATAAATAATACATCTAGTTCATTTTTACTTAAAGCAGTTTTAATTTTTGCCGTGTGCATGCCTTTATCAGTTGGATAAACATGCATATCTAGTGCCGCAATATGCCCAGTTTTTTGATGTAAAATATTAAAACCGTTCCATTCTGGGGTAATAATTTTAAATTGCTTAACTATTTTTTCAATCAAACCAAGTATGCAACCACCATCTACCCTAGATAAAGCAGATTTTGCACCAACAATAATTAATGGATTTTTAGCTTTTTTAAGTTTTGCCGAAAATTTAGATGTTCCATCAAGTAACGCTTCAAGTTCCTTTGGGGTATCATTTAAATGAGTAACAGGGTAAGTTAAATCAAGTTTTTCACCAATCGTCGCAAATGGGATATTTTTACTAGCAAGTTTACGCAAGCGAGTATTTAATAATGGTGCTTCAAACCTAGGATTACAGCCAACAAGTAAAACAGCATCAGCATTTTCAATTTCATTTAGAGGAGTATTCATGATGTAACCACCACGTTCTCCTCGCATGCTAATGTTTGGTAATCTTCCGTCTATGTTATCTGTTTTTATAACTTCTTTCATAAAACGATTAAAAGAATATAAATCTTCTGCACTGTGTAAACCACCGCTTAAACCTGCAATTTTTTCAGGTTTTATTTTAGCTAGTTTGGTTTTTAAAGTTTTAAATGCTTGTTGCCAAGTTATATCTGTAAGTTTACCTTTTTTACGAATTTGCGGATTTTTAATACGTTTTCTATTTAATCCATCGTAAGAAAAACGCCCAGTATTAGCAAGCCACTCCTCATTAATATCATCATTTTCAGCTGGAATTATGCGCATAATTTCTCCTGCTCTACTATCAATAAAAATATTTGAACCAACGGCGTCCATAACATCTATTGATGGTGTTCTTTCCAGTTCCCATGGGCGAGCAGTAAATGCGTATGGCTTACTTGTTAATGCTCCAACTGGGCACAAATCAATCATATTTCCTGAAAGTTCGCTGATTAACGCTTTTTCAACATAAGTTCCAACTTTTACATTTTCACCTCTGCCTGTTGCACCAAATTCTTCTATTCCTGCAATTTCTGTGGCAAAACGTACGCAACGCATACAATGGATACATCTTGTCATTACAGTTTTAATTAAAGGGCCTAAATCTTTATCTTCTACAGCTCTTTTTCCTTCGTGGTAACGGGAACGATCTGATCCATAACCAACAGCCATATCTTGTAAATCACATTCACCACCCTGATCACAAATTGGGCAATCTAGCGGGTGATTAGCAAGTAAAAATTCCATCGTGCCTTTACGTGCTTCAACTGCCATTGGTGAATTGGTTTTTACATCCATTCCATCCATTGCTGGCATGGCACAACTTGCAGTTGGCTTTGGTGGCCCTGGGGTTACTTCTACCAAACACATACGGCAATTACCAGCAATACTTAAGCGTTTATGGTAACAAAAATGAGGTATTTCAACATCAACTTGTTTACAAGCATCCATAATAGAACTACCTTGTTCTACCGTTACTTCCTCGCCATTTACTTTTAGAGTTACTGTATTAGTCATTATTTAGTGCCTTTAGCTTTAGTTATTTTTTTCTTGGCTGGAGCTTTTTTAGTAGCTGTTTTTTTAGTTTTAGCTACTTTTGTTGTTTTTGATGGTGTTTTTGTTTTAGTAGCAGATTTTTTTGCTATCACTTTTTTTGCAGTAGCTTTCTTTTTAACTGCTTTTTTAGCTGGTGTTTTTTTAGTAGATTTAGTTTTTTCTATTACTTCTTCAGCCTCTTCTTTTACTACTAGCTGTTCTATTTGTTGTGGTTCTGGTTCTACTTCTTTGTAGTTTATAGTTGCTTCACCAAAATTATTTTTACCAGCAGTCCCTGGAATAAAAAAGTAACCCATAACAATACCAAAGCTAAATAATAATGATAAATTATCCGCCATAGTAGGAACAACAGAAAATAAAATACCACTTAATAAAATTTGAATTACATATATACCTAAAATCCACCAGCCACTTAAATTAACATCATGTAACCTGCGAATATTTAAGGTTATACCTGCTATAACTGAATAAACAGTAAAAGCTATAGAAAATATAACACCAAACCATAAGCCTAATTTAATTACAATACTACCAGCAAAATAGCTATTCATATTGTTAATACTAGCCAAAATAATTAGGATAGAAAAAATAACAAGGGGAGCAATCAAAGATAAAGTACGCTGAAAATATTCCAACCTAGCTAATCTACCTGTAACCTTTAAGTTATTAATATAATAGTTAAAAATACTCTCTAACATTGTTAAGCTACCTTACTTTTTTTTGTTTTATTCTTTTTAATTCGTTCTTCAAATAAATGCCTGAAATGTTTCATAGTTCCTTGAACTGGCCACATTGCACCATCGGCAAATGCACAAATTGTTTTACCTTCTATTTGTTTAGTTATGCCAAGGAGCATATCAATTTCATCTTGAGTACCTTCCCCCTCACCTAAACGTTTCATTAGTTTATAAACCCAGCCGACACCTTCTCTGCACGGCGTACACTGCCCACAACTTTCATGGGCATAAAACTTAGAAATACGAGTCATAACTGCAATTAAATCAACATCATTATTCATAACAACAACTGCTGCTGTTCCTAAACCTGTACCTTCTTCACGCAGGGCGTCAAAATCCATAAGCATGGTTTCTGCTTGCGCAGGATTAAGCATCGGAGTTGAAGAACCACCAGGAATAATAGCCTGCAAATTATCCCAACCACCAATTACACCACCAGCGTAATCTTCAATTAATTCTTTTAGCGGAATACTCATTGGTGCTTCAAAGTTACCAGGTTTATTAACTGAACCAGAAACACTAAATATTTTTGTACCGTGGTTATTATCACGTCCCCAGCGTTTCCACCAATCTAGTTTATTTTTAAGAATAGGTGGAACTTGAGCAATAGTTTCCACATTATTAATAGTAGTTGGGCAACCATACAAACCATAACCAGCTGGGAATGGAGGTTTCACTCGTGGCTGACCTTTTTTGCCTTCTAAGCTTTCAAGTAATGCTGTTTCTTCTCCGCAAATATATGCTCCGGCACCTAGATGAACGTAAATATCTACATCTACGCCTGTACCTAAAATATTTTTACCAAGTAAGCCATCAGCGTATGCTTGTTCAATTGCTTGATTAAGCCTTGAGCTTTCATCATAATATTCACCACGAACATAAATATAGCTAGCTTTTGCGCCAATTGTATAGCAACCAACTATTAAACCTTCTACTAATGTATGAGGGTCATAACGTAAAATATCTCTATCTTTACAAGTCCCCGGTTCACCTTCATCGGCATTACACACTAAATAACTTGGACGTTTAGCATCAGCTGGTGGCATAAATGACCACTTCAAACCAGTTGGAAAACCTGCACCACCTCTGCCACGTAACATGCTATCTTTAAGTTTTTCAATATGCTTAGTAGGTTCTGTAGTTAAAAGTTTTTTTAAGCCTTTATAACCGCCACGTTCTTTATAGCCTTTAATTCCCCAATCACCTTTACCATCTAGGTTTTTGAAAACTTTATCTTCTATTTTTAAAACTGGAGTTTTTTTCATGATTTTAGTATCCCTCCGGCATATCAGCTGTTGGTGTAACAGATTCAGGCATTTCACCATTTTTCATAGTTTTTATAAGCTTACGAACTTTGCTATCTGTAAGTTTTGTATAGTAACGGTTATTTACTTGCATCATTGGTGCTTCTACGCAGGCGCCTAAACATTCAACTTCTGTTAAGGTAAATAAACCATCTTTTGAAATTTCACCCTCTTTTTTAAGTGATGTTTCAGCTTTTACCATTTCAACAACTCTTTCACTTCCGCTTATCATGCAAGCGCAGTTTGTACAAACTTGAATATGAAATTTGCCCACAGGTTTTAAGTTAAACATGGTATAAAAAGTTGCAACTTCGTAAACTCGGATATATGGCAAGCCCAAACGAGTAGCCACTAAATCCATTGTTGGTACGCTTAACCAGCCATCAAATTCATCTTGAGCCAATTTTAAAACTGGAATAACAGCAGATTGCTCACGCCCTTTTGGGTAACGCTTTAGGATGTTTTTTATTTTCTTTTCTGTTGTGCTAGAAAAGGTTTGTTGTTGTGTTTTTTTTGTTTTTACAGCTTTCATTTACTCTGCCTTTTTATTTTGAGTGATTCGCACGGGGTTTATTTCTCCGTGGATACCGGCCAACCACACGAGTGTGTTCGCCGGCATGACGTGCATGTTTGTTAGAAATTGTAAACTTGTAAATTTATTACCATCTAGCAAGATGTCATCCCAGAAGGTTTGTTTTCTCCAATTTGGTACAAACTGGTTAGAAAACTTAGCTATCAAAGATCTCATGATTATTAAATTCGATGTTTTTATAGCTTTGAGATACCTGATATTTGCTTTTATTACCAATTTTTTACAAAATTGGACAAAATCTAAATTCTGGTATGACACAATCCTATGGTTTAAATTTATTGCAAAAATCACCTATCAATCTCCCCAAATACAATATCCATTGTGCCTATTATGGTGGTAACATCAGCAAGCATATGCCCTTTTGCCATTTTATCCATTGCCTGCAAATGAACATACCCTGGAGCTCGAATTTTTGCTCTGTATGGTTTTGGCCCGCCTGTTGAAACTAAGTATACCCCCATTTCACCTTTTGGTGCTTCAATCGGAGCGTAAACTTCACCAGCTGGAACATGAAAACCTTCAGTAAAATATTTAAAATGATGAATTAATGCTTCCATATTTTCTTTCATATCATCACGTGTTGGTGGGGAAACTTTAAAGTTTTGCACTTTTACAGGTCCATTTCTAACTTCTGCATCATTAGCAAGTTTATCTAGGCATTGGTCAATTATTGAACTGCTTTGACGCATTTCTTCCATTCTTACCAAATATCTATCAAAGCTATCACCATTTTTACCAACTGGTATATCAAATTCTAATTCATCGTAACATTCATATGGTTGAGATTTACGTAAGTCCCAAGCTACGCCAGAACCACGCAACATCGGGCCTGTAAAGCCCATTTCAATAGCATCTGAGCTATCAACAATACCTATATCCACCGTACGTTGACGCCAAATACGGTTATTGGTAACAAGTTTATCCCATTCTTCTATTTGTGGACGGAATTTTTCATTCCATGCTAAGATTTTTTCAATTAAACCTGCGGGTAAATCACGGGCTACTCCACCTGGGCGGAAGTAATTAGCATGCATTCTTGCACCAGAAACTTCTTCATAAAAATCCATTAAATATTCACGTTCTTTGAAGGCATATAAGAAAACACTCATGGCACCCACATCAAGAACATGAGTTCCTAACCACATTAAATGGTTTAAAATTCTGGTTATTTCAGAAAATAATACCCTAATATATTGCCCACGTATTGGAACTGTTATGCCTAACAATTTTTCAGTTGATAAACACCAAACATGTTCTTGGCACATCATAGATACATAATCTAGCCTATCAAAATAAGGTAAAGCTTGAATATATGTTTTGTTTTCAATTAATTTTTCTGTACCACGATGAAGTAAACCAATATGAGGATCTGCACGTTCAACAACTTCGCCATCCATTTCCAAAATTAAGCGCAAAACACCATGAGCAGCAGGGTGTTGTGGCCCAAAGTTTACTGTCATGTTCTCATTTAAGAACATCTCCTTAGTGCTTGTATTATTTGTGGAAGTTTTATTCATTTACTATTTCCTCTTCTACAAATTCACCTCTATCAAAAACGTTATCTTCTTCGGCTAATGAAATAGGATCATCTAGCCCATGCCAAGGAGATACATTATCAAAATGACGATATTCCTGTGGCATATCAACTGGTTTTGATGCTACACATTTTAATTTTTCATCGTAATAAACTTCTGTTTTACCAACTAGTGGGAAATCTTTGCGTAATGGGAAACCGTCAAAATCGTAATCTGTTAATAATCTACGTAAATCTGGGTGACCTTCAAATTTAATACCAAACATATCATAAGCTTCACGTTCAAACCAGTTAGCACATTCAAAAACAGAACAAACACTTGGTACAGCTAAATTTTCCTTAGTATTTAATTTAACTCTTACCCTTAAATTATTAGAAATTGAAAGCAAATGATAAACCACATCAAAACGTTTTTCTCTTTCTGGCCAATCCACACCACAAATATCTATTAACATTTTAAATTGACATTTTTTATCATCTCTTAAAAAGCGTAGAATATCTTCTATGTGAAGTTTTCTACATAAAATTGTTAATTCTCTATTTTTAATAGAAATTTCATGAATAATACTTTCATTTTCTTTAAGAATGTATTTTTCTAATTGGACAAGCTTTTGCATATCAAAACATTTATCTATATGAGTCATTAGCTATCTTCCTTACCTTTATGACGTTCCAATAATGAATAAGGAGATTTTTCACCTGCAGCGTAAGCATATTGTGGTTTTTTCTCACTACGATTAAACACTTTGCCTTCTGTACGGATTTTATTACGCAGCTGTAAAATACCATAAACTAAAGCTTCTGCTGTTGGAGGACAGCCCGGAACATAAATATCTACAGGAATAATAC
>JALTLI010000106.1 GCA_027005635.1 Alphaproteobacteria bacterium | reverse complement strand
ATAGTACTAATGCACTACATTATGTAGTAATGACATTTGCTTTAATTGGTGGTTTAGTTATTTTAATAATGCCACGTTTTCAAAAATTAACCACAATTGTTCCTTATTTATTTTTAGTTTTTATTGTTATAATTGCACCATACAATAGTGATTTATTTTTTAGTCCGGGAACAAGTAACAGTTTGAACCCCATTGGTAACCCAGGTATAATTGATGGAAATGATGTACTTTATACGACATATTCTAGATGTAATTACGAAACTAGTAATAGCCCTTGTGTTGGTGCTGCTCCTTCTGATAGAACTGTAGCAAAAGCAACAGGAAGAAAAGAAGTTTTAGATAAAATACAAGATGGAAATATTACAGATATAAGAGGCTTTGTACCTCAAATGGCAGTTATTCACTTTGTAAGTAAAATTGGTAGGAATATAGCAACTGCACTTAACGAAGAGCCTGCTAGTACAGATGTAGGTTATGTTCCAATCCCAATGAGCATGGTTAATAGCATTGATTTAGCAGATGAAGATAGATTAAGCTCAACTTCAATTGAACTACTATTTGAAAAAAGTATGTTTGCTAAAGCTTGTCCAGGGTTTGTAGAATTATCATTAACATCTACAAATAGGTTAGAACCAGATGGTAGCTTTACTTCAGCTGTAAGTAATTTTTTTCTCTCTAAAACTAAATTTAATAGAATTGGTTATACCTATTTTGATTTAAATACAGTTAATGATTTAAATAATTTATACTATACAATGCTTGAAAAAAATCCAGGCTTAAAGGCTCTTCCACCTAAAGCGGAAGCATTGATACCTTTTTCAACATTTGCATATACTAAATCTGATTTAGAAAATATACCTGTAAATGGTTCATCTTTAAGTGAGTCTGTAGCAATGCAGAAGTTGAATAAGTTTATTAATGGTGGATTTATTGATATAACAACCATACCTTTAGCTAATATATACAGTGAGACTGTTGGTGGAGGTACAGGATCAGCTGTAGGAAATGACGGTTCAATAATAGCTAATATCTATAGCCCTTTAAAAAGTGATGCAGGAAATGCATCAGCAAGTGATCCTGTAATAAGAGAATATTATGGTAATAATGTAGAAAATGATATAAAATTAGAGTTTAAGTTATTATCTAACTGGAAAAATGCTAATACTTATATTGTAAAAAATAAAAAATACTTCCCAACAGCACTATATAAGGAGCCTATAAGTTTATTCGGCACTCCTCTTTTAGAAGATGAAGATGTAATTGCTAAAGCTGGTAAAATGACTGAAGATTGGACCGTTGCAGAATTCAATAAATATAAAACTAAGAAACAGTATGTTGATAATGTAAAAGCACTTGCAGGTACACCAGCAATGAACCTTCCTGTTGCAATTAGGCTTGCATCTATGAGTATCAAAGGTAGCACACCTAGTTATAGCTATACATCAGGTCAATATAAAACTACAGAATCTGTAAGAGTAACAAACTGTGCAGAATTTCATAGAGTTTTAAACATGAGGTATCTAAATTATGCAGCTAGCCAAAGAAATATAACAAAAGGGCTTACAAAAGATGCAGATAATCCTGTTGGTAATATAATTACAGCTGATGGCAGAGCCTATCCATTTAACCCAAATGGAAAAGATGCTGAATATAATAGAATTTTATCTAATGCTGTAAGAGACTATATTGCAACCTATAGAACTGTTAATGGTGAAAATCCTAATGAAGCAAATGTTAGATATTTTATTCAGTATAGGTTTCTTAAATTATACAGAGAATCTAACCCTACAAAAAAAATGGCAGGGCTAGAAGGTATGGGTAAAGTACTTGGTGAAACAAGTGGTGTTGCAGCTGCATTTGCTACTAAAATTGGTGGCTGGGTAATGAGCTTCATGAGCTACTTTGTTGGTGTTGGTGCAAGGTTGTTTTATAGATTTGCAACAGCTCTTGCTCAATATGGCTTAGCTATTAGCTTAATGATGACACCAATTATTTATATGATGGGCTTAATTATACCAGGCTGGTCTCTGCAAATAATATTGGCACCAATTGCAGCTGTTTTATATTTTAAATCTGTTGCAGTTTCTTTTGTTATAATTGATTTCTTAATTCTTAAATTATCAGGAGCTCAAGAAATATTTACATCTGGAAGTATAGAAAAATCATTACTTGTATTTATAGCTGCGGCCGGTTATATGGGAGCGTTTGGTTTAACTGGGTTCCTACTATTTGGTTTGGGTAGTGCTGGCGCACTTGTCCAAAACCTAGGCGGACAAATGGATGGTGCTGCCAAGCAGGGGGCTGGTAGTTTATCTAGTATGGTTTCTTCTCCGGCAAAAGCTTTGGGAGCTGGTATTGTTTCAGTAGGTGGTGGTATGGCTGGTGCTGCGTATAAAGGTCATAGAGGAGTTACAACTAATAAATCTTTAAAAGCAGAGGCTCTTAAAGAATATGGTGGAGATGAATCTAAAGCTAATGCATACATGAAATCATTAGCCAATAGAACAGCAATAAAGGAAAGTCGTGAAGTGTGGGATGCTTCCACTGATGCATTGTCTAGAATACCAATTATTGGTGGTATTATAAAGGAAAGCCTAAATGCAGGTGATCAATCATCTGCAACAGCTAAAACTTTTATGGCTATGGATAAAGTAGCAAAAGCAGAAGGTTCAAAAGCCCCAACTTATCAAGAATTGAAACAATCAGGAAAAGAAGCTGGCTATTTAAGGCAGGCTGAATCTGAGCTTGTTGCTGGTGGTCATAATAGGGCGGCTTCTCAATTAGCAATAAATAATATTTCAAATATAGCTGTTGATGAACAAAACAGAACTATAGGAAAAGGTTTGCAAGCTGCTGCTGGTGGTAGTAATGAGCCAAATGTAGATTCAGAAGGTAAAGATATAGCTGGATTAAAAGTTACAATAGACGGTCTTAAAAGTTTAATAACAAGTTTGGGGAATGCTCAAAAATATGCAAAATCTAGAGGTCTTGAAGGTACTTCTGAAGCTAAACAAGAAATGGCAGAAATAGCCATTAATGCTATGACTAATGGTTTAGAAAACGGAGAAAAAGTAGTTAGAGTATTCCAAGGAGTTGCTAAAGAAGATTCTAAGACAATGAAAGTAGATGGTGAGGGTAATCTTATACGTGATAAAAACAATAATCCTATACCTGTATATAGAGCAGGTGATGCTATTGGTGGTATACAGCTTGATAAAGATTGGATTAAATCACAAAAAGAAAAAGGTGGTAAAGATTATGAAGCATTAAAAGAGATGTTAATGACAAGTGGTGGGGTTGATGATACATATCAATTATCTGATGATGATCATGAAGTATTTGTAACTGGTTCGTATACTCCTCCAAATAAAGGCAAAGGTGCAGCTCCTATTGCCCCAACAACTAGTAAAGAACCAGAAAGTGCAGGAGCAACCCGTGCAAATAATGGAGGCGGAACAGGTGCCAATACAGCTAATGCCGGCACAAACCAAAATGTTGGTAATCGTAATGAGCAAATAGTTCCACAAGGTACTGGTGGTATAGATGGTAAGCAAATTGGTAAAGAAATTGTTGATGGTATGAAAGGTAAGCTTAGCGGTGGGAACCATAAAACTGATAATAGTGAATTTGGTGGTGGGAGTTATAAAGCCGTAGATGATGGGACTATATTAATAGATAGTTATGAGAGCTCTGTAGCTGCTAAAAGAAGAAAAGCAAATGAGAAAAAGCATAGTGAAGCTTTAGCAAATGCCAGTAAAAAACCACCAGAAGATAAAGCTTAAGCTGAGTACTTAGGTGCACTAAAAAACATAGAGCTTTATGCTCTATGTTTTTTTATAAAAACTTTTATGTCAAAGTGACATCTTGGGGGCAAGTTTTATCCATTTTAGAATAAAATGGGTATAAACCTTTGAAGAAGATCACGGATAGCAAGCAATCCTAAGCGATTAAAATCTCAGGATAGCCTAACTTCCAAGATGACACACTGCTTATTTCTTATTTGGTGTGATTGCCTTACTATATAGTAATTTAACTTAACACTTAGACACTTCTTAACACTAAAAATGCTATAACTTCATTCTTTAAATCTTAATATAGCCCGCTATTATTATATTTTTAAACAATAAACTTATAACATTTTATAAAAGTTATAACTATCTAAGTGTTAAGTTAAATGACTATAAATCAAAACGTTTAACTATCCTCTAGCTTTTAGCTAAAAAATTGCTTATTATGTAGCCCATGGATAATAAAAACAAAATAACAGCACTTGGTGCAGTATGGGATCTATCTCAGGGGCGTCATCCTTATATAGCTAATCGCCCTAATTTTTATCGGATTAATCCGTTTGAAAAAAATACTGTTTATGAAAAATATGATATTGGTTTAACTTTTAATCATAATGGGCATAATATCTTTAAAGATAACGGTTACGCCAAACTTATTGGTACTTCTAGTGCTGTTCCTAGCTCTCCTTTGTTTGTAAGAGATTTAACAGGTAAAGTTATTTACATTGGTTATGGGCCTGAATTTAAAACCAAGGGGCAATGGCAGGCAGATAGCCAGTTTACATTCCCAGCAAACTGTAGAGAAATAACTACCGAAGTTGAAGGCTTTGAAAACCTAGAAAATATCTTTTTTACTCACTTTAGAGCGTTAGATATGTCTGCTAAAGTTAATTGCTATCAAGCAGGTAATCCTAACCAAAAAGTTGCTGGTTTTTATCCTGCATCTAATTTGCATCCGTACAAGCTACGGGTGGATAGTTTTTATATTGACGGTTGGCGTATTCCACAAACCGAATTAGTTTTTGCTCGCAGTGTTGGTATTCATCCAGAAAGCGCTAAAGATGCAGCCAGAGAATTTATTCGTAACTGGGATACTCGCCCTGAAAATCAAAGCTATGTAGATTTTCATAAAGCTATGGGAGGATCTAAATACTTTAAAGATTTATTTAATAAAGGTTGTACAATTATCCCTGCTATGGGGGCAAAAAATGGTATTTGTAAAGTTGGTAAAAACTTTGAAAACCTAGGCAAATGGGCAGGGCAAGCAATTGAAGGTCTGCACGATATAGCAGAAGAAATAGATAGTGATACTCCAAAAGGTACAATACTAGAAATACTTCGACCCGGCTTTGTAGCAGGTGATCAAGTAGAACCAGTAGTAGTAAAAGTAAGTAATGGTAGTAACTATGAAAGCCCTAATAGAAGAGACTATCAACCGTACCTACCAGATTTATTTTTACCACACACAAGAAATTCTACATCTTGGGGAAAAACATGGATACCAACTCAGCCTAAGCACTTTGAAAAACCTGCCATTTGGGGGTGGGATGATCAACAGGGACATTTTATTCAGAAAAAAGGTCCGTTGTGGGATCCTTTACATTACTATTATAGTTCTGTGCCTAAAATTATTAATGCTTATGATGAAGCCCATGATGGTAAAAAACCAGTTGCTGTACCAGAAGAAATGAAGGAGAGATTTCATCCAGTTATTGCTATGAAATGTTTTGATACTTTCTCTCATAAAACATTAGTTAAAAGAGAAGATAGAAACAGTGATATAAAAAGCTCTATTCATTCTGTTAAAGTTGACAATGAAATATGTGGAATTGCATACCACCCAATGCCAGTCCAATTTGAATATGAAATAGATACTTTTTGGATGCCAGAAGAAAGCCCGCGAACACGCATAGCACAAGATGCGCCACCTGAAATGTCAAATAGAGTTTTGCCAGTGATAGAAAGCTCTGTACCAATAGAAAAATATAAACAATCAATTGATATGCCAGATGATGTTGCATGGTTTAAAGATGAAAGATTTATTCGCGCTTCAAGCTATGACGGATTAATAGATTATTCTTATATTTCAAGATATCTAGGTGTTGTTTCTGAAGAGGATATTTACAAATTGGCACCAGTATTCATAGAACATTTAACAAAAGAAGAATTAAGTTTTTCCATTCAACAAAAGTGGGGAGATATGGATATTTCTGATGACCTAGATCCGCTGTGTCCTGGTTTTTATGATGCATTTTACTCGTTACAAGAAAAAGCTAAAAAGCGTCGTAAAGCTCGTTATGATTTTTATACGAATAATCGTAATGGTTATGTTGAAAGGTGGTGGCAAAGCTTAAAATGGTTTAAAGGTGATTATATTGCAAATGAAACAGAAAAAGATGTTGTTTGGACATCTACTATAATCCCACCTGTTGTCTAGTTGTTAAATTACGATACCTAAGTGACTTATTAACTATTTTAAGATTGAGCAAATCTATAATGTTTCTTTACCTGTAATTAATCTTGTTGTATATTATACTCATAGGTAAAATATACTGTGCCTGTAGATTAAATATTTTATACTTAATTTTTTTTAAATCTTGAAGAAGGAAAAATAATGAACGAGGAAAATCAAGGAGTTACACCAGAAAGTGGTAATAATAAACCACAAGGTGTAAATGATATAAAAGAAAAACTTCAGCAAGCATTAGAAAAATTTAGAGAGTTTGAACCTAAAACTCAATTTATAATTATAGCGGTAGTTGTTGCTGTTGGCTATATTATGTTTTCTGGCGGTAGTAAACCTAAGCCACAACCTGTACCTGCAGTACAAAAAACCGAGAAAAAAGCTAGAACAAATACTACTGATGCTCGTGCAGTTAAACAAGAAGATAGTTCATTTGTTGAAATTAACCGTGAACGTGAAAGTTTAAGGCGTGGTTTTTTTGAGCAACAACAACGTATTGTTTCAGATAAATTAAATGCTATTGAAGTAAAAGTAGATAAAAAACTTTCTGAAGTTAAAGATATTCAACAGTCTATTGCTAAACAAACTGATAAATTAAACCAAATAATAGAAAACTTTAATGGACAAATGAAATCCATGGAAAAAGTTAATAGTGGTACGTTGGAAGAAATTAGAAAAATAGCAGAAGAATCCAAAAATAGAAATATTAAAATAAATAATAATGCAAGCAGGCAGTATGGATCTCCTCAAAACAGAGGAGGGACTAAGGTTCCTGTAAGTACCAAGAAAAAGCCAATAAGACAAATAGATTTAGGTGGCGGCAGTTCTCGGAATTTAAAAAAAGGGCAGCCATTACTTGGTGGTATAGTCCAAACTGCTAATGGGGCAAGTCCTCAACAAATTCAAAATCAGATAAATCTAACAATTAAAGAACCGCCACCTTTTATCCCGCCATTGGGCTTTGTTAGAGGGACTTTATTAAATGGTTTTGATGCTTTAGCTGGCGCAGGAACTCCAACTCCTGCGCTTGTCAGGCTTTCTGGTAGGTATAAAACCGCTATGAATTCTACAGTAAATTTAAACGGCTGTTTTATGCTTATTGAGTTTGCTGGAGATCTTTCTACAGAACGCGCTTTTGGTACACCTGCCCGTATGACTTGTGTTTACCCAGACCAAGGCGCTGTAACATACAGTGTTGCTGGTTATGTAGTAGATGAAAAAGATGGTATTGTTGGTATCCCTGGAATATTTTATGAAGGTGATCCTGCTCGTTTAGCGGCAGCAATGGTTGCAGATTTTACTGCATCTGTTGCAGAAATTATTAAATCTAATCAACAAACAACAACAGCTGGTGGCCTAGGTGGAACAACTCAAACAGCAACAACAGGTGATAGATCTAAGGCTGAACTTGCTGGTGGTATTTCTGGTGCTGTTGGTAGTTTGCGTGATTATTTAGCTGAAAGAGCAAGTAGAATTGTACCGTTTATAAGAGTAGACGCTACAAGAGATTTACATATTGTTATTTTAGAAGGTGTTGAACTTCGTCAGCAAGGTAAAGCATGGACTTTACTTGTTAGTGGTGAAAAGATGGATGCTATTAATCAGCAAGAAAAACAAAGGTTGCAACAGTTGCAGAATGCTCAACGTAATCAACCTGTAAGGAGATAAAAAATATGAAATTCACCTATATTATTATGACATTTTTATTATTAACTGGTTGTAAATATTATGGTAGTGCTTTGCCACCAGATAACCCAATATCCATGGGTAAGGCTCTTAGTATTGCAACCAATAGATCTATGGGTGAAGGTGGTGAAGAACGTGGTATTACAAAAAAAATAATGCGTCCGCGCATTGAAGCACCATCTTATGTTCCAGAAAAAGAATTAGCAGTTGTTTCTGCACCAGAAACAATACTAGTATGGACTTATCCTCGTATCACAGATGATAATATTCGTGAATTTGGGCGTTGGTCTACTATATTTATTAAAGAGCGTTATGAATGGGTTAAACCTTCTAATGAAATAGCCGAAGATGATATGCTGATAGCTAAATAATGAATTGCATATTTATAAAACAAAATAAAAAACTATTTGCAGGAGACACAGATGCGTATTTATGCAGATGATGTAAAAGCGCCTTTAAGGCCAAACCAAATAGGGGAACAGCTCCCCTATTTTGAGTTTGAAAATAATGAAGCGTCTCCGTTTTACAGAGTTCATCTTCTGCAAAATGGATCTCTTGGTGTGGCATGGAAATGTCCTGTTCCTGCATCTTATTCAAGAGACAATGGTCATCATATAACAACTAATGAATTGCGTACTTTTCTTGAAGGTGTTCCGGTTGAATATCAAGTTCAGATAGTCATAACTTCACATAATAATTTAAGTGAAAAAATGACAGCATACCTAGAAGCTGGACACGATGATAATAGAAGTAAATTATTAAAACGTTCACGAGTAGAAAAACTTCTTAATGCTGGATTTTCTGGTTATCAAGTATCGGAAAATGCTTATTCTATGTTACGTGATACTTACATGATTATAACTTTGTATACCCCACCTCAGGATGAAAAACTTGGTGCAGTTAGTCAAGCTTTTAATATGTGTTTTCAACTTGTAGCTACAGTTTTAAATATGTTTAAACTAAATTTTGCAGATATGGTATCTGGCTTTTTAGATGACATGATTAAAACAGGTATGAGCGAATTCCAAGAAGTACTTCTAACAACAGAAACAACTTTATCTACTATGTTTCAAATTGAAAGAATGTCTCTAGAGGATATAAAATCTCATTATTGGACAGCTTTTTGCCCGTCATACAAGGAACCTATCCAAAAAAGTACGGTTAATTCTAATATGCCGTTTTCTCATCAATTATTCCCATTGCCAATAGAACATGATTTTAAATATATGAAAATAGGTGATGATTATCATGGTCTTGTAATGCTTGCTATGATGCCAGATGTGGTAGATACAGATTATATGGGAATTATAAGAAGAACCCTTGCAACGCAAACAACATTTTTCTGTAATATTTATCAGGCTAACCAAGGTATGGAAAAAGCTAGCTTAACTGTTGCATCAGCTTTAAAAACTCGTGTTGCTGGCGCCTTTTCTAAGGAAGAGGCTGCAACTTTTGCTCAAGAAGCAAGTGATGTAAAATCACGAATGTTTGGTGGGCGTAAAATTATGTACACCATGGTTGGGGTGATTATTCATGGCTACTCACCAGAAGAAGTGGAAGAACGTTGTTTGCGTATGGCAGCAAACTTCAAAAAACTTTCCATTGTTCCGGATGTTGAAAAAACTATGACATTACAAGGTATTTCATATTCATGGCCATTTTGCTGGGAACACAGATATACTAAGCCATTTTCAAGAACAAGAAGAGTTTTATCTGATGATTTAATAGATTTATTGCCTATTCATGGGCATTGGTGTGGTCACAAAGATCCTCAGGCTGTATATGTTAACCGAGATGGAGAAGTAACATTTTTTGATCATACATCACCAGATTTTGTAAACTGGCACTATGCAATTACTGGTACATCTGGTTCTGGTAAATCATTTGCTGTTGTTGATTTAGCCTTGCAATTATATTCATCTGGTGTAGGAAAACAATACTTGATTACTATTAAAGATGACTATGATAGATTTGCTGAAACAATGGGTAGATTAGTAATTATTGATTTAGATAAACCAGAATCATGTATTAACCCATTTGCAGGAACTATTAACAAAAACCGCTTGCAACAATGGTGTACAACCGTTGAATTAATGCTACAACGTGGTACTCAAGAAGTTATAGGTACTGATTCTCAGCGTTTAATTGAGCAGGTTTGTCAATATGCTTATGATTTAGTTCCAGAAGGTGATGTATTACGTACAACATGGATACGTGAAGCATTCCATAAATTCCCTTATGCAACAGAGGAACAGCGTGCTATGGGTATGCAAAATGCTGAAGAGATAGGATCTTACTGTAAAGGCTCTGTTTATGGAGACCTATTTGATGGGCCACCAGCAATTGATGAAACAGATAAGCTTGTTGTATTTAACTTGCAAAATGTATTAGCTGAGAAAATATCAGATGTAATTATTAACGCCGTATTTACCATGCTAGATAATGTTATGTACATGGGAGACAGAAAGGAACGCAAGCACCTGTTAGTTGATGAAATGATTTCCATGATTAGCGCAAAAGGTGGTGAAGCAGTTGGTAATCAAATTAAGCGTGCTTTTAGAACTTATCGTTCATTAAACTGTATGTGTGGTATTGCAACACAAAATGAAGACGATTTAACAACAGATGTAGGTCAAGCTGTGATTGGTAACGTAACAAAACGTATTATGCTTATGCCAAAACGTGAAATGATACCCATGCTTATGCAGGCATTAAGTTTACGCTCAGAACGTCATGAGGCTAATTTAGAATCATTAGAAACAAAACCAGGGTTTTATTCTGAGTTTTATCTTATGTCACCTCATGGAGAAGTTGTTTGTAGATTGTTGACAGATAAGTTAACATATGCATTAGCAACTACAACACCAGATGATACTGGTGAAATACAACGGCTATATAATGAAAATGGTGGTGATTACTGGAAAGCTGCTGTGCAATTTAGTGAAATGTATCCAAATGGAGTACGTGCTGCCATGGCTGCCATTAAAAGACAACAAGAAAAAGAAGCAGCAGCATAAGATGATTAGAGGTTTAAAATGGTTTTAAAAAGAAAGCTACCAACACAAGTTGCCCAAGAAAAAGAAGCTGATAAAC
Organism: Alphaproteobacteria bacterium; assembly: GCA_027005635.1. GTDB lineage: Bacteria > Pseudomonadota > Alphaproteobacteria > UBA2136 > JALTLI01 > JALTLI01. The sequence continues at coordinate 5,226 of JALTLI010000106.1, read as the reverse complement.
AGCCTAAAAAAACTGAGCAAAATGATAAAAAAGAAACACAGGATTCAAAAGAACCTTGGGTTTTTTCTGCTGGTGATAGCTCTGAAAAACCTAAAGATGAACCTGAAAAAGCTTCTCCAAAAGAACCAAAAACTGACGATAAACCTGCACCATGGTCTGTAGAAAGTTTAGGAGTATCTAATAAACCTAAAGAAAAAGCCACAGAAAAAGCAGCAAGCTCTAAAGATGAGGCAACTTCTTCATCTAGTAGTTCTACAGGAGATTACCCATGGGCAATTAACCCTAGTAGCGGAGGAGATGGTTGGAAAATTGATGACGATATAGCAACAAAATCAACTTCACAAAATGAAAAACCTCCACTTGCTCCAACAAATGATATTTATAGCAATGTAGTTAAAGATGATATTGCAAGAAAAGCTAGTAATAAAGCAGGAACACCTCCTTGGCAACAAAGTTCTGCCAGTGGTGGAAATTCTACACCTCCGCCAATTTTGCCACTTACATCTGTTAAACATGAAGGTGGTATATTAAAAAGTATCATAATGTTATTTATTGTAGGTGGTATTTTGGTTGTTGGTTATTTGGCATTATTTCAAAAACGTGATGAAGTTGCCGAGGTTACAGGTAGATGGACTGGTGCATTAAATGAAATATCCCAAAAGGTTGAATCATTAAATGAGGAAGATCCTAAGCCTGAAGATATTGTATTTGGTTTTGGTAATGATAAAAAGCTACCTAAAGTAGATAAAAAAGATGAAAATACTACAAAGCAGGCAGATAACTCTAATAATGAGCCAACCCTACAAGATTCAATAATGAAAGAAATTGTAGTTAAAAAATCTGATAAAAAACCTAACAAAGATAAAGAAATTGCAAAAAAACAACCTTCAACATCAGTTGATTTTGTAGATGTACCTAAAAAAGAGGCTAAAAAACCAATAGTTGCTGATGAAGAAACAAAAATGCCAAAAGAATTAAGCTTGTTTGCTAGCCTGCAAGAAGCAATTATGAAAGAAAAAGAAGTAAAACGCACAGAAGATATGGCAAAAGAATCAGAAGATACTCCAACGGTTGATCCAGATACTCTAACCCCAGAAGAGAAAGTTGCCATAGGTCAAAAATTACGTAAAAAAACTAATAAAGAAATGGATGAATATATCAAAACATTAGTGAAAATTAAAAACCCTGCTTTAAAACCAAAACCAGGAACGTTTTTTAAAAACCCTGAAAAATATACAGAAAAAGCCAATAATTATAAATTACATAAAGTTGAGCCTAAGGAAGAAGAGTTTACTTACAAAAGTAACCCTAAAAACTTACCAGTTATACCAGAACCAACAGTTCCAACCCGCCCTGGGGTAAGAACATTAGCAGATTTTAGTGATGATATTTTTGAAGAACCAAAAAGTAAAGTAAGAATGCCTCGTAAACTTACACCTAAAATGGGGGTTGCTGGTTTTCCAGCACTTGAAATATTATCATTAGTACCCCATAAAGGTATTATTGCTTTCGCAAAAGGCAAAGAAGGTATTTTAATGATTGGTGAAGAAATAGAAGGTTGGGAATTAACATATGTACAAAATGAGTACGCAGAATTTCACAACGGTAAGCGTAAACATATAGTATCACTAGAAACTATACGCTAAGTTATTTAGGGGAAATAAAAAATAATATGCAAATAGCAAACTTAGATATTGTACGTCAAATTGGTGAAGAATACGGCTGGAGTGATCATCAAATAGAAATGGCACTAATGACAGCTATTCGCTTATGTTACATGGATTATGGCATGTTAACAGAAGTTGATGTTAATATTAAAGAAGGCACAATTTCTGCCCGCCGAAGAAACGGTTTTGCCGATAAAGGTGTATGGATAGATATTAACAATCCACTAATGCCAAGTGTTAAAATGTTTCTAGCCGTTATGGAAATGTTACAATGGGGAGACGGTTCTCCTGGGCGTGTACTAGAAGGAAAAGTTGCAGGCTTCCGTGATGGAGGAGTTATTTACCGCGTAACAGATAACATGGTTTATGTCCCAGAAAGTTTATTATCTGTTATGGATTACCACAACAAGCCAGAATTAGGCACAGAGCAAGTTTTAGCGTTATGCGCATCAAAAACTAATGGTATGCGTCTTGCTACTCGTCGAGGCAAGGAATTTGTAGCCGCAGTAATGGAATGTTACTACCCAGGCTGTATTTCAGGTATTTGGATGGGTGCATCAAATTCTTGGGCTGTAATTCGTATGTCACAAGAACATGTATCAGAATGGCTCTCACAAGGCGGTGTGAACATTAAACACCTTCAAGGTGTGCTTGGTGTACGAAGAATAACATTGATACCTGAAGGATACGGAGAGGACGAACAACTTTCCAGAGATAATGAACTTCGTCATTTTGTGAACAATGCATGGAAAGATTGCAAAATTGGTAACCTAGAACCAGAAAAAGTAGTTATTTATACCCCAATGGGTACAGAAGACCCTCGTAAATTGCGTACATTTACCTCAATGCTTAAAAAAATAGCTCCAGAGCGTGAACAGGTTATTATGTAACTATCATAATTTATTGGTAATTATTCTTTTTAAAATACTCCTTAAAAAAATTATTTAAATTCTTGAAACAAATGTATACCTTTGCTATTATTCAAATAGATAGTAAGTATATATCTTTTAATCCCTTTTAACCATTTCCCCATTAAGGATGGATTTTTCTTAAATTTTAAATCTTAACCCTTTTATTTTTTAATTATTGGAGACTTATATGTCTAGTGTCATATCTGATAAAAATGAAGCTGTAGTTGAAGTAGAACAAAAGAAACCACCCAAAAAGAAAGTTATTCGTGCTCAAAAAGAATCAGAAGCATACAATAGAGGCATGAGTCCAGATGCTGTTTCTATTGTTATTAAAGGTCATCCTCCTATTATCCCTCAAAAAGCAGGTCATATTAATTTAATGATTGCCTTGAAAGAAGAAAAGGATATTACTCTCGTTTCAGGCCCAGCAGGTGTAGGTAAAACCTACATGGTTACGGCTCAAGGTTGTGAAGATTATGAAAATGGATTAGTAAAAAGGATTATTTTAGCTCGTGCTTTTGTTGAAGATCCTGAAGAGAAAATGGGTTTTTTACCAGGAGATATTAAAGAGAAATCAGATCCCTATATTCGTCCTATGTACGATGCCCTTAACAAGTTCTGGGGTGCAACTAAAGTCGCTAAAATGATAGAAAATGGCGAAATTGAAGTTGTTCCTTTTGCTCATATGCGTGGACGTAATTTTGATAATTCTTTTGTTTTTTTGGATGAAGCACAAAACGTAAAACGCAAACAAATGAAAACATTTTTAACTAGAATGGCAGTAGGATCTCGTTACGTTATTTGTATGGATCCTACACAAATTGATTTGGTTCCTGCTAGTGGGACTTGTGTGTCATATTTAAAAAATTTATTAAATATGGGAGTCCAGTATCTGGAAGATAACATTGTAGAAGTTAATATGAACAAATCAGATATTATTCGTCACCCTATAGTTGAAGCTATTGTTGAAGCTGATGCTCTTCTTGAAGAGCAAGAAGCTTTTGATAAATAATATTAAAATAAAGTTAGAAGTCTAACAGTAACAAAAAAACCCGCACTTGCGGGTTTTTTTAATGTGTCAAATATTATTTAACATATTGGTTAAATAAACCGTAAATGCTTATTAATTGCGGAAACTAGTAACGCTTCCAGCCTTGGTGGTTTGGTTAATGGCGGCATCACCACACCAACGGTTCATAGATTCAAGGATATCACCGAGCTCGTCTTCTGTGTAGGTTGTATGTACCATGTAATTAGGAGAAGGGTATTTTTGTCTGATTGCTGATAAAACTATTTCATGATTATTACTTTCTGCCATATGAGCAGAAACAAATTCTTCACCAGTATCCATTTTGCGGATAAAAACTATATAACGTTCCATTAGTACTCTCCTTTAATTTAATTTAAAATATAATCTCATAAAATTGTATATCATTCAAGTAATAGTAGAATGTAGTTGCTAAGATTAAGATTTAGCAATACTTTTTTGCCAATAATTAATACCTTTAGGTACTAAAACAACCATGATTGTTGCCACAGGTAAGGCAATTAATACACCTAAAAACCCACCAAGCTGTCCGCCACTCATTAAGGCAAAAATAACCCAAACAGGGTGTAAACCAGTTTTATCCCCAATTAATTTTGGTTGTAAAACCATACTTTCTATAATTTGTCCTATGGCAAATACCCCTGCAATATATATATATGGCATTATATCTGTTAGCTGAAATTGAATAACAGCAACAAGAAACGCTGTTATTAAACCAATAACCATACCAACATACGGAATAAAAGAAAATAACCCTGTTAACAACCCAATAACAAAGCCCATTTCTAACCCTGTAGCCAATAAACCAAAACCATAAAATAAGCCTATAATCAAAGAAACATTAAGTTGACCACGAAGAAAAGTTGATAACGCTTTATCTATTTCACTTAATATATTTATGGTATCTTTTTTATATTTTTTAGGTAGTATATTTTCAAATGATTTAACAACTTTTGGCCAGTCTCTAATTAGATAAAACATTACAACTGGTGTAATAAATAGTAATGTTACCACATCAAAAAATACAGCAGTAGATGATGCAACTTTTCTAAATAATGTTAATACAATCATAGCTGCATAATCACCGTAACTATATAAATATTCCAATAATTCTTTATGGTTAATTTTTATAAATGGTTGGAATTTTTGTTCAATAATAGGTAGTAAAGATACCTCTAGCTGTTTTAAATGAGCTGGTACTTTATAAGAAAAGGCTAGAGCATCTTCAACAATAGAAGGAATAACAAATAAAGTTATTAACATAAATATTAATATAAAAAACAAGCTAGGAATAACAGCTGCCACTGTTCTGTTAATATTCCACTTAACTAGCTTTTTTGCAATGGGATCAGTAAGATAAGCAACAGCAATAGCCATTATAAAAGGTAATAAAATAGGAGACAAAGCATTAATAAACCCTACAATTAAAAAGAATGGAATTAAAATTAGCGCTACTTGTTTCATGATTATTGCTCCGTAATAAATTTATATACGCCACATTATTAATGATTTTGTATTTTACTGCAATACTAACCGTGAAAATCTTAAGATTAAGCAGTGTGAATACCATTGAATACAATAACAAAACAATTGATTATAC
>JALTLI010000105.1 GCA_027005635.1 Alphaproteobacteria bacterium | reverse complement strand
AACCTCGTTTTCTAGCCCCTGCATCATAACTTGTTCACGGATATGAGCTTGAACACGTTTTTCGTAGTTAGAACGAGCTTGAAGTACATACCATTTATGTTTTGATACTTTAGCTTGTGCTTTTTCTGCAGTTTTTGCGCCAGCTTCTGTTTTAGGTGTATCTTCTGTAGCTGTTACAACTTCATCTGTTGTTTCTGCTTTTGTTTCTTCTACTTTTTTAGCTACTTTGGCTTTTTTAACTGCCTTTGGTTTAGCTGTTTTAGTTTTTTTAACTTCTTTAACTGCTTTAACTGCTTTTTTTGCTGTTGCCATGGGTTATATATCCTTAATTACCAATTATAAAACGAATACCGCTACTTAGTGCAATATCTACTACTGAAAGGTAGATTGCAAAAAATACTACTAAAATGAAAACCATTATAGTCATCATTTTTGTTTCTTTCATGCTAGGCCATGTTACCTTTGTCATTTCTGCTTTTACTTCGCGGGCAAATTTAAATACGTTCATAATTTATATCTATCTTTAATTAAATCTATCGTGGGGATTGTCAATTCTTATAACAGAAAACAAACTAAATTCCAAACAAATATTTAAATAAAATAAAAAAATAAATTTTATTAAAAAAAATGTTTTTTTCTCTTGCATCAAAGTTAAGTTCGCCGTATATATAAATCCGTATTCACGAAACAGATTGTGAATAAGCGGGAATAGCTCAGTGGTAGAGCATCACCTTGCCAAGGTGGGGGTCGAGGGTTCGAATCCCTTTTCCCGCTCCAGTTAATAAAAAGTCATCCTTTGGGGTGGCTTTTTTAATTATATAGCATCACGCAAAAAATATTTTTTAGTTTTTCGTAATGCTTCTGTAAGATATTACATACAAGCCAAGGCAAATATACTATAAATAACAACGCATTACAAAAAAGTGATATTTTGTTATATTTTTTACTTGTGTTTTTGTTTAACTTTAGGTAAAACAAAACTCGTTGAAGTGCAAGTGTCCCCTTCGTCTAGTGGCCTAGGACGCTACCTTTTCACGGTGGAAACAGGGGTTCAAACCCCCTAGGGGATACCATTTTTAAATGGCATCATTTAAAATCACTGCACTGTTTTATTATAAGAGAGGAGCTTTGCTTCTCTTTTTTTTGCCGTAGTTTCAACTTATTCATTGAAAAACAAACACCTAAGCACCATATCTTTATATAAGGACTTAAATTTTTAAGGGAAATTAAAAATGAAAATTAAATATTTGTTACTACTTATTATTAGCTTTGTAGCCATAAGTTTTCCTGCATTTGCAGAAGTTAAAGTAACTAAGAGTGATATTAACAAGTTACTTAAAAGAGAAGAAGATAATAATAGTGATGCTATGTTACTACTTTACGCTATGAAACTAGTAAATATTGATGTTCCTTTTATTCAGGGTGAGTATTCTGCATCTACATACAGACTAAAAAAAGCTATATCACTAGGTAATAAAGATGCAAAAACTTTATCAAAATATTTATATACAGTAGGTAAAATAAATAAAAAATATGCTGAGATTTATATTAATAAAAATTTAAACGATGTAGTCAAAGGAAAGCCTGCTCCGTTTGATTTACTTCACTTAGTTTTAAGCCTTTTTCCTAAAAAATCACATCCTCAAGTGAGAGTTGCTTTTAATCAATTTGCCAGCAATTAAAAAAGCCTCACATACAAAGTGAGGCTTTTTAGATTAAGTTAAATCTCTATATAACTACACCTGAACAACACAAGGAATAGTAACTGGACGGCGTCCTCGTTCTCGTTTAAAGGAGCGTCGAACTGCGTTACGCATTATTTCTTCACCTTCTTTAACATCGGTAACTAAACCTTCACATTTTTTGTATAGTTCTTTTTTTACATCTTTTAAAACTATTTCTAAAATATCACTTTGTAAATCTTCATCTATGATACCTTTGGTTTTAATAAAAGGGCCTTCAACTATAATTCCAGAGCCCTCTTCTACTACTAAAGTAATAGTAACAACTCCATCGTAAGAAAGCTGGCGACGTTCTTTTAAAATAAATCTATCTTCATCAAGTATATTATGACCATCTACGTAATTACGTCCACAGGGGATAAATTTATCAACAATTTCTGGTTCACCAGGGGCAAGTTTTAGCCTGTAACCATTACGCAAAACAACTTGTTTTTTTACGCCCTTTTCTTTTGCTAAGGCAACGTTACCAATAATATGTTGGTGTTCTCCATACATTGGAACAGCAATTTCTGGTTTAAACATATCATACATTTCTTCTGTTTCTTCTCTGTAACCATGCCCAGAAACATGAACAAAAGCATCACCATCATGTAAAACATTAGCTTTTAACCCATGAAGTTTGTTAAATAAGGCAAAAATATTTTTTTCATTCCCTGGGATTTTACGTGAAGAGAAAATAACTGTATCATCTGGGCTAATTTCTACACCTTTAAAATTATCCCCATTAGCAAGTTTTGCAAGGGCAGCATTTGGTTGAGCCTGTGCTCCTGTTAAGAAAATAGCAGCCTTATTTTTAGGAAGTTTTGCAACTGCTTCTGCTGGTAAAATATGTTCATTATATTCCTCTGGAAAAAAACCACATTGACGAGCATATTTAACCATATTTTGTAATGTTCTACCCATATAACCAACTTTTCTGCCTTGTTTTATGGCTAAGCCTGTTACATTAATTAAGCGTTCTACATTACTAGCAAATAATGTTACAAATAAACGGTTTTCACAATCAGAGAAAATTGTATCTAGGCTTTTTTGTAATTCAGTTTCTGTTGGTACTCTGCCTGGAGAATAAATATTTGTTGAATCTGAGCATAATGCTAAAACGCCTTCATTACCCATTTCTTTCATACGTTTAATATCACTTTCACCACCAACGATAGGATCTTCATCAAGCTTGTAATCACCAGTATTAATTATGCTACCATATTTAGTTTTTAGGCGTATCATATTGCCTTCTGGTACCGAATGAGTAACTTTTACAAATTCAACTTCAAATGGCCCTATGTTAAATGGTTTGCCTGGGGTTACTTCTACCATTTTTAAATTATCTAGTGATGAGCGTGTCATTTTACCTTCAAGAACACATTTTGCAAAAGGTGTTACATAAGCAGGAACGGGCATTTCTTCCCATAAATATGGCATTGCGCCAATATGATCTTCATGGGCATGAGTAATTAAAATACCTTTAAGTTTATGAATATTATCACGGATATAACGGGTATCTGGCACAATAACATCTACTCCTGGAGTTGTTTCATCAGGAAATGTTATTCCTGCATCTACTATAATCATTTCTCCGTCACATTCATAAACTGTCATATTCATGCCGATTTCTTCTACTCCACCTAGTGGTATTGTGAATAATCCTTGATCTTCTTTTTTGATTTTTTTAGTCATAATTTTTATTTAGTCTTTCTTATATTTTATTTATATTTGTATTTTGCACCATTATGGCACCGAATTTCTTATTTTTTGAGTGGTAACTCTATGGATTTAAAACCATCATCTTCCTGTAAATATGCGTTTAAATTATAAATTTCTTTTAATCCATTAAACAATAAATTTGTATCAATAACATGAAAACAATCTGTATAATTTTCAATTTCATGGATAAAATTACCCGTACCAACAACTGTTCCATTATTAATATCAAGGCTTTGCCAAATACGCTCCACTGTTGAATTTAACATATCAATAGAACTCCAGAAGTATCCGGCTTGTATTGATTCATGGATATTTTTACCAACAATTTTACTTGTATAATCAAATGGTACTTCAGGTAATTGTGGTGCTATTTGGGCTAAATTTTCTAATCCTGCAAGTATTCCGTTGGTTATTGTACCACCAATGTAATTACCTTTGCTATCTAAAATATCAAAAGTTGTTATATTTCCACAATCTACTACCATTGCAGGTAAGCTATATTCTTTAGCTAAACCAACAATATTTGCTACTCTGTTGGCATCTAAATCCCCTGCTCTTCCATAAGTTATGGAAACTCCTGTACGAATTCCGGAACCAACAACTAATGGATTGATATCAAAATAGCGTTCACACATTTTGCATAACATTTTTTGTATTGCTACATTATTACAAGCTATTACAACACCTTCTATAAGTGATACTTCAATATCAACATATTCAAAAGTATTAAATAACCATGTTCCATATTCATCAACTGAACGATTTTTTCTTGCTTCTATTCGCCATCTACCAACATATCTTCCACCTGCATATATTCCAAAAATAATATTAGTGTTATCTGCTGAAATTGTTAGTACGTAGCCTGGTTGGTTCATTATATTTCACTCCCTTGGCTAATAATTTCACCTGAATTTATAAGATATTCTTTATTTTTTGTGGTAAGAACAAGAGTTCCATTATTTGCTAAACTTGTAGCTATACCCATTATTTTTTCTTTGTTAGGCGTGAACCACGTTACTTCTTTGCCAATAGTTATACAGTTTTTGGTGTAATCATCTTTAAATATTATCCAGCCTTTATTGGCGTAAATATTTAAATCAGTTTTAAAAGTATTTAATATTTCTTCCAATAATAT
>JALTLI010000104.1 GCA_027005635.1 Alphaproteobacteria bacterium | reverse complement strand
ACCAGATTTACGCAACCCTATTGAAATTAGTGAACTAAGTGATGTTTGGTTAAAAACTGATTTTGGAGTATTTAAAGGAATTATTGAAAAAGGTGGTGCTGTGCGAGGAATGTGTGCTAAAGGTGCTACTTCTCAACCACGTAGCTGGTTTGATAAACTTGGAAGCTGGGTACAAAAAGAACTTGGTGCTCCTGCTGCTCCAGGATATATTTCTCTTAAAGATGGTGAATTTAAAGGCCCTCTATTTAAATTTTTAGGTGAAGAAAATACTAAAGAAGTATTTAACCGTTGCGGAGCAACTGAAGGTGATGTTGTATTTTTTGTAGCAGCTAAAGGCAAGGATTTATACCGTGTTGCTGCCCCTATACGTGATAGAATTGGTGCTGATTTAGATTTACTAGAAAAAGATACTTTTAAATTCTGCTGGATAGTTGATTACCCAATGTACGAAATGGAAGATGGTAAATTAGATTTTTCTCACAACCCATTTTCTATGCCTGAAGGCGGTTTAAAAGCTTTTGAAACTGATGATTTATTAGAAATCAAAGCTTTACAATACGATTTAGTTTGTAATGGCTATGAAATATTATCTGGTGCTATTCGTAATCATAGCCCAGAAATTATGTATGAAGCATTTAAACACGCAGGTTACAGTGCTGAAACCGTAGATAAAGAATTTGGCGGAATGATGAAAGCATTTAAACATGGTAGCCCTCCTCATGGTGGCTCTGCTGTTGGGATTGAGCGTATGATTATGTTACTTGCAGATACTAATAATATCCGTGATGTAATTGCGTTCCCTGCAAATGGTCAGGCGCAAGATTTACTTATGGATGCTCCGAGTGAAGTTTCCACAGAACAATTAAATGAATTGCATATCCGTCATTTTAATCTACCACAAAAAGATGATGTCGCTAAAAGTGCTTAAAGTTAAATTACTATATGCTAAAAAAGAAAGGCTCTATCAATAGATAGAGCCTTTTCCCGTTATACAGCCTATTAGGCTGTTGTTTCTTTCTCTTTACGGCGACTTACCGCAATAAGCCCCATAAGGCCTGAGCCAAACAGCCATACAGCAGCAGGTACAGGTACGGCGCTCAAGTTGGCAACATTGCCATTTTGAACACCCATAACGCTTCCTGGTCCACTAACTGGCGTGAAAATAACTCGTGAGCCATTTGACAATATATAGGTTAATGTATAATATCCATCTCCAAATTCATTATCCATCCATATGATATAATTCTGGAATTTATTTCCAGTAATACCCTGACCACTTACAAATACGTCATATAGGCTATTCCTGTACGCCTCATCATAAACAAGGTTAACCGACCCAACACCTGGGTTTCTCATGGAATTATACAGGTTACTCATTTCACCAAGCCGGCACTGTTGACTAAAGCCAATGTTACCGTTTTGACTAATGCAATTTGGATCTTCCGCCACCTCTTTAGGTAGCCTCCAACCACCGTAACCATCAACCGTCATGGTTGATACTAGGCTTCTTGCACCTGCTAGAGACTGAGTCTCCTCTATACCACTAATAATCGGCACAGCATAGCTGAGATCATGCGCCTGATCGTAGACAATATTGCCAGTATCACTGACAAGAAAGTCCTCAAACACAGAAATGCTTGTTGCCTGAGCGACGCCAGAAATAATTATTGTTGCAGTAGCAAGTACTGCGAGTAACAGTTTTTTCATAATTTTTTCCTAAAGTTTTAAAAAAGATTTTTTTGTTAAAAGAAATACCTCAATACAACACCAAAGTGCTGAGTTGTAAAAAGGTACAATGGGTCAAACTAGCCTTAATATAATGATTTTTTAGAAAATTACAAGCGGTTAATTTGTAATATAATAATAAAACAATTAAGGCTTGTATATATACAAGCCTTAATATTAGTTTTAAAGTTTAATTACTACAACTTTAAGCTACCTTTCTATTTACACCTTCTAAATGTATTTCACCATTTTTTATAACAGCTTTTATACTATCACCTTCTTCTAAATCACCTTGAAGAATAAGGGTTGCCAGTTTATTTTGTAGCTCTTTTCTAATAACTCTTTTTAATGGGCGCGCACCATAAACAGGGTCAAAGCCTTTTTCACCAAGCCATTTAGCAGCGTCGTCACTAACTTCAAGAGTTACCCCTCTTTCTTCAAGAAGTTTATCTAATTGATGAAGTTGAACTTTAACAATAGAACCCATTACATCTTTAGATAAACGATTAAACAGTATAACGTCATCTAAACGATTTAAAAATTCAGGTTTAAATGTTGCTTCAACTTCTTTCATAACATCAGCTCTGGCATTTTCAGCGGGTTCACCATCTTTTAATGCAGTTAAATATTTTGCTCCGATATTAGAAGTTAAAATAATTACTGAATTAGAAAAATCTACTGTTCTACCTTGTCCATCAGTTAACCTACCATCATCAAGCACTTGTAATAATACATTAAATACATCAGGATGAGCTTTTTCAATTTCATCAAAAAGTATTACACTATATGGTCTTCTGCGTACCGCTTCAGTTAATGCACCACCTTGATCATAACCAACATACCCTGGAGGAGCACCAATTAAACGAGCAACTGCATGTTTTTCCATATATTCACTCATATCTATACGCACCATTGCTTGGTCATCATCAAACATAAATTCAGCTAAAGCTTTAGTTAGCTCAGTTTTACCAACACCAGTTGGCCCTAAAAATAAGAAAGAACCAATTGGTAAGTTAGTTTCTTGTAAGCCAGCTCTTGCCCTGCGTACAGCATCAGAGATACTCTCAATAGCATCAGCTTGACCAATAACACGTTTAGCAAGCAAATCTTCCATGCCTAGCAATTTTGCTTTTTCTTCTTCTAGCATTTTATTTACTGGTATACCTGTCCATAAAGCTATAATTTTTGCAATATCAGTAGGTGTAACCTCTTCACGTAATAAAGTTGCTTCTGTTTTTTCTTCATCTTTTTCCTCTTCAGCTAATATTCTTTCTAGCTGTTTTTCTAAATCAGGAATTAAACCGTACTGAATTCTAGCAACTTCATTTAAATCACCTTCACGCATTTTTATTTCAAGCTCTTGCCTTGCTGCATCTAAATCTTCTTTAATTTTAGAGCTACCTTGAATTAAGCGTTTTTCTTCTTCCCATTGCTTTGTTAATTTAGCAGATTCTTTTTCTGTATCTGCTATTTCCTCTTTTAAAGCCACAAGCCTATCTTTTGAAGCTTTATCTTTTTCTGCTTCTAAGGCTTTTTGCTCAATTTTCATTTGCATTAGTTTTCTATCAACTTCATCAAGCTCTTTAGGCTTAGAATCAATTTCCATACGAATAGTAGAAGCAGCTTCATCTATTAAATCAATAGCTTTATCTGGTAAAAACCTATCATTAATATAGCGATGAGAAAGTTTAGCAGCTGCAACCAAAGCGCTATCATGAATACGAATACCATGATGAACTTCGTATTTTTCTTTAATTCCTCGTAAAATAGAAATTGTTTGAGCAACTGTTGGCTCTGCCACATACACGCTTTGAAAACGCCTTGCTAACGCAGGATCTTTTTCAATATATTTACGATATTCATCTAAAGTTGTTGCACCAACACAGTGTAGTTCACCTCTAGCTAAGGCTGGTTTTAGCAAGTTAGATGCATCCATACTTCCTTCACTTGCTCCAGCACCAACTAAAGTGTGTAATTCGTCAATAAATAAAATTACATCACCTTCGGCAGCATCAATTTCTTTTAGTACCGCTTTTAAACGCTCTTCAAATTCACCCCTAAATTTAGCGCCAGCTATTAATGACCCCATATCTAAGGATAATAATTCTTTATTTTTTAAACTTTCAGGTACATCTTCATTTACAATACGCTGAGCCAACCCTTCAATAATTGCAGTTTTACCAACACCAGCTTCACCAATTAATACTGGATTATTTTTTGTTCTACGAGATAAAATTTGAATAGTTCTGCGTATTTCTTCATCACGTCCAATAATAGGATCAAGCTTACCTTCACGTGCTTTTGCTGTTACATTTTGAGTATATTTTGCAAGAGAACCTTGTACATCTTCAGCATTCTTGCTTTCAACTTTCTGACCACCACGTTCTGCTAAAATAACTTCTTCTAGTTTTTTATCTGTTACACCAGCTTTTTTTAATAACTTACCAGCATCATTTTTTTCTTTCACTAATTGATACAATAAAGTATCTGCAGCAACAAAATTATCACCCCATTCTTCACCAGTTTTTTCTGCTTTTGCTATAATTTTTGCCATATCTTGGCTCATGCTTATTTGCCCGCCAGAAACTTGCGGTTGTTTTTTAAGTTCTTTTTCTATATTTGTTTTTAATTCAGAAATATCTTTCACCCCTGCTTTTGTTAAAAGGCGGGTTGCATATCCTTCATCATCAGCCATAAAGGCATGTAATAAATGCATTGCAGTAAGCTGTTGATGTTCCTCTTGCAGTGCATAAGTTTGCATGTCATTAATAAGCTGAATTGATTTTTCAGTAAATTTATCAATGTTCATCACGTTTTTCCTTATGTTTTAATTTCCTACTTATTTATTATGACTATATAGCACTCTATTGTCAAG
>JALTLI010000103.1 GCA_027005635.1 Alphaproteobacteria bacterium | reverse complement strand
ATTTATTTCATTTGCTACAGCTTTATAAAAAGTATCCATAACAAGGGTGGATTTACCAGAACCAGAAACACCAGTAATACATGTCATTAAACCAACAGGAAATTTTGCGGTTATATTTTTTAAATTATTTTTATTACAGCCAGATATTTCAATATATTTAACTGTTTTTCTTCTTCTTTTTGGTACTTCAATTTTTCTTTTACCAGAAAGATACATACCAGTAATAGAATGAGGTACAGCCATAATTTCTTCTGCTGTTCCTTGGGCGACAATAATTCCGCCGTGTTCACCAGCTCCGGGGCCAATATCTATTATGTTATCGGCAGCACGGATTGCATCTTCATCATGTTCTACAACTAAAATTGTATTATCCATGTCTCTTAGTTTTAATAACATTTCAAGCAAGCGTTGGTTGTCTCGTTGATGCAAACCAATACTTGGTTCATCTAAAACATATAAAACCCCAGTTAAGCCAGATCCAATTTGTGATGCTAAACGAATACGCTGGCTTTCTCCGCCACTTAAAGTACCAGAGCGTCTTGATAAAGTTAAATACCCCAAACCAACATGATTTAAAAAACTTAGCCTATCTTTTATTTCCTTTAAAATAGGGGTGGCAATAATTTGTTTACTGCCTTTAAAATGTTTGGCAATTTTATCAAAATGTTTGCTTGCATTTTCAATGCTTAAATTAGTAGTATCTACAATATTCTTACCCATAATTTTTACAGCCAAAGCATCTTTACATAATCTATCTCCATTACAACTTGGGCAGATATTAGCAGAGCGATACTGGTTGAAATCATCTTTTCCACCCATGGGATCTGCTGATTCTTGCCAGCGTCTTTGTAAAATATTAATAACACCTTCATAAGTTTTAATTGTTGTAAAACTAGAGCTACCTTTAGTATGCCATACAAATTTAATTTTTTCTTCACCTGAACCATACAACAAAATATGTTGAAGCTTTTTTGGTAAATCTTTAAAAGGAGTTGCCTCATTAAAACCATAATGTTTAACTAGGTTATCCATGTAGTAACTATTCACTGAACCATCTTTGGTTACCCAAGGTTTAATTGCTCCTTCATCAATTGCTAGGCTTTCATCAGGGACAATTAATTCTGGATTAAAATATGTAATTTCACCTAAACCAGAACATTCTGAACAAGCGCCAAAAGGGCTGTTAAAACTAAATAAACGAGGGGCAATATCAGCAAAAGCATAATGACATTTAGGGCAAGCATTACGTGCAGAAAATGTTTGTAAAGCTAAAGGTTTTTCATTGCCTTTAGCAATAGGCACAATAATAACTGTATCATTTGCTAGTTTTAAAGCTGTTTCTACACTATCAGATATCCGTGAAATATTTTCATATTTAACTACTAACCTATCTACTAAAATTTCTATTGAATGTTTTTTATGTTTATCAAGTGGCGGTGTTTCATCTATA
Organism: Alphaproteobacteria bacterium; assembly: GCA_027005635.1. GTDB lineage: Bacteria > Pseudomonadota > Alphaproteobacteria > UBA2136 > JALTLI01 > JALTLI01. Next base: position 3,273 of record JALTLI010000103.1, on the reverse strand, counting down.
TCATATAGTTTACCGTTTACCTGAACACGAGAAAAACCTTGCTTTTGCCAATCTATAAATTCTTTTTTATATTCACCTTTGCGCCCTTGAATAACAGGAGCTAAAATATGCAAACGTGTACCTGTTGGTAGTTTCATAATTTCATCAACAATTTGTGAAACGGTTAAACTGCTAATTTCAATATTATGAATGGGGCAATAAGGTGTACCAGTTTGGGCATATAAAAGCCTTAAATAATCATATATTTCAGTAATTGTTCCAACTGTGGAACGGGGGTTTTTACTAACACTTTTTTGTTCAATTGCAATTGCTGGAGAAAGCCCTTCAATGCGCTCCACATCTGGTTTTTTAGAAATATTTAAAAATTGCCGTGCGTAAGCAGATAAACTTTCAACATATCTTCGTTGTCCTTCAGCATAAATGGTATCAAAAGCCAGCGAAGATTTACCAGAGCCAGAAAGTCCTGTAATAACAGTTAATGCTTTTTTAGGGATATCTAATGATACATTTCTTAAGTTATGTTCGTTAGCTCCGTGAATTGAAATTTTATTTATACTCATTCCTTGAAAAATAAACCTTATATGTGTTAAGTTGAATCACTATATTATACAATAAAGATTAGTAAAAGGACTATTTTAACGTGTTAAAAAAACTTTTTAACAAAGATGCAGTAAATAAAACAGATAATGTTTCTGCAAATAATGAAACTACTAGTGAAGTAGAAAAACGTGAAAGAATTAGAAAAAAATTTGAAGCATCACGTAACATAGTAAAAGAACAAGAAAAAAAAGATATTGAAGCTGCAAAAGAGTTTTTTCTTAGTAAAAATAATATAAACGCCCGTATAGCTGATCAAGTAAGAGAATGCTTACGCAGTAAAAGAGTTAAATTTTTATATCAACCAATGTTTGATATAAACCAAGAACAACCAGTGTTTTATGAGGTCTTTACTCATTTAGTAGATAAAGACGGCAGAACAACAGAACCTGGTAAATACATACCAATTGCTAATAAATTTGGTTTATCTAGTTGGTTAGATGAAGTTGTTTTTTCTAAATTATTAGAAACTCAAAAAAATGAAAATACACAGTTTGCAATAAATTTAACTGGTGAAACTTTACGCAGAAGTATGGATTTTTTTGAACAGTTAATGAATTCAATTATGGAAACAGGCTTCCCACCTAGTAAATTATTATTTGAAATTAAGTTTAATGAAATTGATAAAGATGGTAATACTTTAGATTTTATAAAAGAAGCAAGGGAAATGCAGTTTCGTTTTGTGCTAGATTATATTGGTGGAGGAACCAAAGTTATTAAGATGATACAAAGCCTTGGATTTAGTTATATTAAAATAGATGCACTAAGATTTTCTAATTTTGCAACAAATGAAAGATTAGCTAATGATTTAAAAGATATTGTAAAAACAGCAAAAGAGAGTAATATGCTGTTAATCATGGAACGAGTAGAAACAAGAGAAATGTATAATTTTTGTAAAGAAATTGGTTTTGATTATGTTCAGGGGTATTATCTTTCAATGCCATCAGAAAAATTAGAAACAAGAGCTAAATATAGATAAATATAAAGGAATAAGTTATGTCAGGTAGTTTAAATAAAGTTCAGATTATTGGTAATTTGGGTAAAGATCCAGAAATCCGTAGAACAGCAGATAATAAAGCAATTGCAAATATAACTGTTGCTACAACTGAAAAATGGAAACGTGATGGTCAGCAAAATGAAAAAACAGAATGGCATCGTATTGTTGTTTTCGGCGGTTTAGCAGAAGTTTGTGAAAAATACCTTAAAAAAGGTGATAGCGCCTATTTTGAAGGAAAAATTCAAACACGTAAATGGCAAGATAATAACGGTCAAGAACGTTACACAACTGAAATTATAGTAGATAACTTTAGTGGTACAATGCAAATGCTTGGTTCTCCTAAGGGGGCAGGTTCTAGTTATGGCAATGATGCTCCTAGCCAAGATTACGCTCCTCAAGCACAAGCTACAACTATGAAACCAGCTGCTGTAACTGAAGATGCTCCATTTGATGATGATATTCCTTTTTAGGTAATACTTAATTTTAAAATATAAAAGGTGTGTAAATGCTCAAAAAGAAAGCAGATAATAAAGAACAGAATAAAATAGAAGAAAAAAAGCCATTAATATCATTTAGCTTTGTTAGAACTAATATTATGGCTGGTTTATTTGTATCTTTGCCTGTTTTAGTTACTTATTTTTTACTTAAAACACTTGTTGTTGGGTTAGATAGCTGGCTTATTTCTGCTATTCCATTAAAGTATCAACCTGTAAGCTTATTACCAGATGGAGTGCATATTTATGGGCTAGGTTTATTTGGCGGTTTAGTTATTTTATTTATCGCGGGGCTTTTTGCTCGTAACTTTTTTGGTAAAAAGCTACTTGGTTGGTGGGATTATATTATTAGTTCAATACCTGGGGTTAATTCCATATACAGTGCAACAAAACAAATTGTGGATACAGTTAGTCAATCTAATTCAAAATCATTCAGAGAAGTTGTGCTAGTTGAATACCCACGTAAAGGTATTTGGTGTATTGCCTTTGTAACTGGTACAACAAAGGGTGAAGTTCAAAACCTTATTGAAGATGATATGGTAAGTATTTTTCTGCCAACAACACCTAACCCTACATCAGGGTTTTTACTGTTTGTACCACGAAAAGATTTGCAAACTTTAAATATGACTGTTGATCAGGGTATTAAAATGGTTATTTCTGCCGGAATTGTTACTCCTGATATTATTAAAGCTAAAAAAGCTATTAAAAAATAACGGTCTGTATACATGTTGTTGCATTTATTGTTTAATTAGGCTATAAACTAGTTGTGAATAGACAAGTGGAACAAATAGCCAATAAATTAAATATACAAAAGTTAAGCTCTGTATATAATATTTCTTATACTGAAAAAACTTCATCAACTAATACAGATGCATTAAAATCTGCCAAAAATGGTGGTGAGCATTTATCCTGTTTTATTGCAGAAGAACAAACATCTGGCAGGGGGAGGCGTGGTAATTCATGGCAAACAATCCCATATAAAAGTTTAGCTTGTTCTATTATTGTTAAGCATGGTGGCGGTGATATGCTGCCGTTATTATCATCATTAATTATAGCTAAATCTATTTTAAAAATTACTGGTATTAAAGTAAATATAAAATGGCCAAATGATATTTTAATTCAAAGTAAAAAAGTTGCGGGTATATTAGTAGAAAAGCATAAAATAAATAATGAAAATATTTATAT
>JALTLI010000102.1 GCA_027005635.1 Alphaproteobacteria bacterium | reverse complement strand
ATACTATAACATCTATTTTAAATGCAAATATACCAGAAACAGATGCTGGTAAAGAAGTAGTAGCTAACTTACATATAATAAAAAATAATCTTGTTGATTTTACCGAAGCAACAGAGTCTTATATATTCTCTACTCTAAATAATGAACTTCCAGAAGATATAATAAAATCAATTAGAACAGAGATTGGAACTCTAACAAAATTAAGTAGATCTATATCAGCACAATTAAAATCAGCGAAAAGAAATATGGTTAGAGCAAAAAAACAACGAAATCTTGATAAAATGCAAGAAACTATGGATATTGCAGAAGATTTACTTGGAGGTTCAGAAAAATCACTTGCAACTTTTTATAGTACACTTGGAACAAGTATTACCTCTATAGATGCAAATGGTAATTTAGTTAATATAAATGGTAGGAAAATGTTACTGCTTGATGATGCTGGTAATGAAGTTGATAGTAAAGGTAATATCTTAAGAACTTTTGCTGAATTAGAGGCGCTAAGGGCAGAAGATTTAGCAAGACATCAAACGATTAATAATATGAAGGAAAATAATGGATTTATTTCTAATATAACAACTAATGCACTTAAATTAATAGATAATCAGTTTCATAAAAACAACCCAGGAATAAGCGCAGATTCAAATAACTATATGGCAACTAATGATGGTTTAGGTAACAAAACCTATATGAAAGATGATGGTAATGGTAATTCACAATATTCTATAACAGATAGTGATGGTAATACAAACTATATGGGGATAGATTCTGATGGAAATAAATACATGTATACCCAAGGAGAAGATGGTATAACTAAATATTATTTAATATCTAAAAATGGTGACTTATACAAAGTAGAATCAAAAGTTAAATATGATAAAAAAACAATGTATAAAAAAATTGAATCTATTTATGATTATAGTTTAGACGATGCTGAAGCGCGTGCTCAAGAATTTATTGATGAGAACTCTTCTTCATTATCAACAAAAGATCTTAACAGATTAAATCGTTATTTAAATCAATCTAGGAATCTAAGTGCTAGTAACCGTGAAAATGAAAAAACTGCATTAAAACAAGTAAATAATTTATTAGCAGAAGTTGATAAGCTTGAATTTAATTTAAGAAATAAAGATGTACTTGGTACCAGATATAGCAGTTCTATTGATGCATTAAGTATTGATGCAGAAACTGGTATTGTAGGTATTGGAAAACGAAATGCGAGAGCTGGAAATGATATAAATGCGGGGCTTGGTTTAAGCGTAGATTCTTTATCTAATCTTATTGATAATTCACAAGAAAATACTGTAGATGTTGATGGTGTATCTACAATGAACGGCACAAGATACACCAGAATAAATGGTAGATATTCTGGTACTGTAACTAAAATATCTGCTGGTACAAATACTGCTAATTCTATAAATAGTATTATAGATAATGAAGAACTAACATTCTCAGAACAAATAAATAGCTTTGATAATTTCTTTGGGAAATCTTCTGCAATATCAAATGAAACATCTTTACTTAAGCAAAAAACATCTAATGGTTATTCAAGCTTACTTGCCGCTGAAGTTCTTGCAAGAGAATACCTTGAAGCTAATAAAGACAAAGATTCAAGAACTCTTAATACATTATCAAGGGCACTAAATAATTCAGAAAGGCTTTCTGATTCTAAAAGAGAAAATAATTATTATGCACAATCTAGAGCTAATTCTATTTTAAAAGCTATAAAAGATACAGAAGTTAAAATTATCAATAGTAGCAAACCTAGAAATGAAAAATTAAACACAAGAACAACTACTGAAATAACATTTAAAAATAGTGCTGGTAATAATATAACTATTAATACAGCAGATGGAACAGCTGCAGTTGCTGGTGTAGGTACACTTAATATAAAAGATGGTATTAAAGATGCAGGTATTGTTTTAAATAAGTTAGTAAATAATACTTCAAGCTCTGTTAGTAGCGAAAATAGTAAAGCAATTACAGAAATAAATAAAGTTACAACTGATACAATAAATGCAGCCAACAGAGGAGAAAGTGGGTACGGTATAGGGATATCTGGTAGTAATTCTGGCTATAGTAATATGGTTGTTGCAGGTGGTAAGTTTGGAGTTGTGTTAATGGATAGCAATGCTACTATTAGCGAAGAAGATCTTACAGAAGCTAAAAAAGCAGCAACAAGCGCATCATATAATAACAGAACTGGCGAACAAGCATTAGGCTACGAAACATTTAATGTGGAAGGATATTTTATAAATAGATCTGTACCATTAAATTCAGCAGTTGAAGCAGTACCAGAAAATGAGGAATGTACTGATGAAATGTTTGCAAACTATGAATGCTAAATACTTTATCTAGTAATAAAAATAAGGATAACTAGTGACTAAACAAGTAATAATAATTGGTGGTGGCCTAGCTGGAAGTGAGGCTGCTTGGCAATTAGCCGAAAAAGGTATAGCTGTTAAACTATATGAAATGCGAGGGGTAAAAAAAACTGCTGTTCATAAAACAGATAAACTTGCTGAACTTGTATGCTCAAATTCTTTCCGTGGAACAGATGTAACAAAAAATGCTGTAGCAGTTTTACATAATGAACTACGTTGTTTAAATTCCATTATTTTAAAATCTGCTGATGAAAATAGAATACCCGCAGGTGGTGCTTTAGGCATAGATAGAGAATTATTTTCCGATACAATAACAAATAAAATTATAAATCACCCACTAATTGAAGTTATAAGGGAAGAAATAACCACATTACCAAAAGATACTCCTGTGCTTGTTGCAACAGGCCCCCTAACCTCTTCTAAACTTGCTGAACATATTTTAGAGATAACAGGTGAAAACAAACTATCATTTTTTGATGCAGTTGCACCTATTGTTGCCGCCGATTCAATAAATATGGATATCTGTTGGGAACAAAGCAGATACGATAAAGGTGATAGTTCAGATTACATAAATTGCCCATTAAATAAACAACAATACTATAAATTTATTGAAGATTTATTAAAAGCAGATCAAGCTGGTACTCATAACCCAGAAGATACATACTTTGAAGGTTGCTTACCAATTGAAGTTATGGCAGAGCGCGGAATTGAAACTTTACGCTACGGTCCAATGAAACCCAAAGGTTTAACAAATTCTCATGATCCTGAAAATAAACCTTATGCAGTAATTCAACTCCGCCAAGAAAACAAAATGAGAACTATGTATAATATTGTAGGTTTTCAAACTCGCCTAAAATGGGGTGATCAGAAAAAAGTATTTACAACTATCCCAGGGCTAGAAAACGCAGAATTTGAACGTTTAGGTGTTATTCATAAAAATATATTTATAAACTCTCCTGCTTTGCTAGATAACCACCTGCGCTTAAAAAAACAACCTAATATATATTTTGCTGGGCAAGTTACAGGGGTTGAAGGTTATGTTGAATCTACGGCTATGGGCTGTTTAGCTGGATTAATGATACATGCAGATTTAACTGGAAAAGAAGTAACTCCTCCTCCTCCAACAACCATGATGGGCGCATTAGTAAACCATATTACTAGCGGAGCAGATGAAAAAACTTTTCAACCAATGAATGTAACTTACGGATTACTTGAACCGTTCCCCGAAAAAGTTAGAAAAAAAGAACGTAAACAAGCTTACGGTGCTCGTGCTGAAAAAGATTTTAAAGAATGGTTAAATCATCAAGCCAATTAACTTTATTTTGCCAGCCATCAATTGAGCGAGTTGGAGTTGATTTACTATTATCAATATGACCTATATATAAAAACCCCATAATTTTATCACCTTTAGATGCTGTAAAATTATCTTTATTAGTTTTACATAATTCTTGTACTTCTGGCATATTAACAAAATCACCTGTACGCCATATACTGCCTAAACCTAAACCATGCGCCGCAAGGCTCATATTTTGTAGGCATGCTGCAACTGCTGCTTTTTCTTCCCATGGTTCTGGATTTTTTAAACATCTGCCAACTGCGCACCAAACTGCAATAATAACTGGTGATCTGTAGGCTTTATTCTTAATTCTTGCTAGTTTACGATTTTGCTCTTTACTATTTTTTTCATTGTTTATTATATTTTTTTCTATTGCAGTTTGTAGATGCTTCCTATACTCACCTTTAAATACAGTAAAACGCCACGGTTCTGTACGTTTATAACAAGGAGCAAAACAACCTACTTCAATTATTTGATTTATATAATTATCAGGAATATCTTTTTTAGTGAATTTTGCAATACTTCTTCTGGATTTTATAAAATTAAGCATATTTTTATTTACTTATACTAGCATTTCTATCAATACCAATATCATCTAAGCGCCATGCGTCATTTTCTAATATAAATACTAAATTAATATCACCTTTAAATATTCTTATATTTCCTTTTTGGATAATATTGTTTTTGAATTTATTTTCTATTGTTATATAAACATCTTTATCAGATGCATACTTAACACCAACATTATAATAAACTTTAAATAAGCTATATAGTATATTAGCTAAATTATTATTAGGTTTTTCAATATGATTTATTATTTTTACTTTCATTTTATCTGAAAATAAAAAGCCAACTTTATCTATGTCTTTTCTACCTAGGGCATAACTAAACCTAAACCAGTTAGCTAACATTTGCTCTTTTTTTGAATTCTTTATTAAAAACAAAAACAATATGATATGAATAATTATGAATTTGTCTCATATTGATACTAAAATATAATTTTAAAGTTTACTTTTTATCTGAATTTAAAAAATCAGAATTGAGAGGAGCCTCTGTGTTTTCATGACAATCAGAATTACCG
>JALTLI010000101.1 GCA_027005635.1 Alphaproteobacteria bacterium | reverse complement strand
TAAGTGAGGTGAAAACTAAGCAAGGTGAAGAACGTAAACAGCAAGCATCTAATAATGAAGATGTTAAAAAAATACTGGAAACATTCCCAGGGGCAGAATTAGTTGAAGTTACTGAAACCCCACCGTGGGAAGAATAAAACTTATTTACTGAAAAAGTTTTAATAGATTATAAAATATTATTAGGAGAAATATAAAATGAAAAACATGGCAAATATGATGAAACAAGCTCAAATGATGAAAAAAAACATGGAGCGTGTACAAAATGAATTAGAAGAATTTGAAACAACAGGTTCTGCTGGCGGGGAAATGGTAACTGTTACTATGACAGGTAAAAACCAAGTTCGTAGAGTAAAAATAAACCCAGAAGCAGTAGATGATATTGAAACATTAGAAGACATGGTTGTGGCTGCTGTTAATGATGCCCAAGCTAAAGTTCAATCACATGTTGATAGCGAAATGGCTAAAGTTACAGGTGGTATGAGCATTCCTGGAATGTAGTCTTAAATATAGTAAGCTTAAAACACTTCTTGATTAAGAAGTGTTTTTTTTTTGTTATATTATAACTTATAAACGATTATAAAATAATGAAACAAATATTTGTATTAGGTAGCTTTATAGTAGATTTAACTTGCTATACTCCTCATTTACCTCAAAAAGGGGAAACTGTACTTGCAGGGCCATTTAGAATTGGTGCTGGCGGTAAGGGGTCTAATCAAGCAATTGCCGCTTCTCGTGCTGGGGCTAGCGTTTATTTTATGAGCAAAATTGGCGCCGATGATTTTGGAGATATAGCCCGTAAAACCCTACTTACAGAAAATATAGATTTCCGTCATATAGTAGAAGATACAGTTAATGAAACAGGTACTGCCCTAATTATGGTGGATAAAAATACTGGTGAAAATATGATAACTGTATCACTTGGCACATGTAATCATATAACTTTAGCAGAAGTTAGAAATTGTGAGGCAGATATTGCAGGGTCTCAATTATTTATAACTCAGCTAGAAACTAATATAGAGGCAACGCTAGAAGGCTTAAAAATAGCAAGAGAGCATCATGTAAAAACAATGCTAGATCCTGCACCAATCCAAGATTTTATGCATAGTATTTACCCTGATATTGATTATTTTACTCCAAATGAAACAGAAGCAAGTGAGCTTTCTGGTATAGAAGTTACAGATATTAAATCTGCTGAAACCGCCGCAGGTATTTTTATTGCCAGAGGAGTTAAAAACGTAATTATTACTTTGGGTAAGCAAGGTGTAGTTATTAAAAATAATGAAGTTTGTGAACATATGCCAGCCTATAAAGCCGGTAAAGTGATAGATACAACAGGTGCAGGAGATACATTTAATGGTAGTTTTGCTGTAGCAATAGCAGAAGGTAAAAGTTTTGTTGAAGCCGTAAAATTTGGTTGCGCAGCTGCAAGTATTGCGGTAACAAAACAAGGAACAGCCAGTGCCATGCCAAAACGCGAAAAAATAGAAGCCCTGCTTGCTGGAATTTGGAGTAAAACTGCTTGATGAGTGATTTAAATAGAGATAAATTTGCTTTTATTGCTGGATCAGCTCTTCTTGATATTGTATCAACTGTTACAAACTATCGTCATATTGAAGATAATATTGGTACAACAACCCTAAACTTTGGTGGTGTAGCTTATAATGTTGCAGTTAATTTACGTAAAATGAATGTTCCTACTGTTCTTTGTACGGCTATGAATGATTCCCCTATAACTCAAATGATTTTGAATGAGTTAACAAATCAAAATGTTAGAACTTATGTTAAAATAGATAAAAATCTTCCAGATGCTATTTATAATGGTACTTTTTATAAAGGGAAAGAAATATCTTCTGTTTGGGTTAATACTGTTGAAAAAATAAAATTTAGTGAAGCATTTATTAAAAAAGGGCTAGATAATGCTGTGTGTATGCTTATTACTAGTTGTTTGAGTGTTGAAAGTATGAATACTTTTATTAAAATTGCAAACAAACAAGGAATACCAGTTTTTGTTGGTGGAGCATCTTTGATGGAAGTTGAGAAGATTAAGGATATTAAGGGGAAAGTAGATTATTTCTTTTTAAATGATAATGAAATGAACTTGTTAACTAAAAAGATTAAAAATGCTAGTTGTTGGTTAGATGTTGCTAAAATCAAACAGTCATCATTTATTGTAACTAAAGGTGCAGATGGAGTTGAACTTTATACCCCAAATGGGCAAATTAAAATTTATAAAACAGAGAAAATAGAAGTAAGAGGAAACTCTCTTGGTGCTGGTGATTTATTTATGTCTGTTACTATTAATGAAATGTTTTTTAATGGTAGAAATTTGTGTAATTCTATTAAATATGCTATGAAAGAATCAGTTAATATTTTAAATAGAGATGATGCAAATATTGGCACACATAAACCTCTTTCTGCTAATATTCAAATGGTTACAGATAAGGCTCACCATGATAAACTAACTGGAGCATTGAATCGTAATGGAATTGAGCGCTATTTAACAGCTCCAAATATTATTCATACAAAGTTACATATGTTAGTTATAGATGCAGATTTTTTTAAAAAAATAAATGATACTTATGGACACAATATTGGCGATGAAGCACTTGTTAGTATTGTTAGGGTTATCCAAGAAATTATGCGTAAAAATGATATTGTAGCAAGATTTGGTGGTGAAGAATTTATTTGCTTACTTAAAAATATGACAAATAAACAGGCTTTTAATATTGCAGAACGTATCCGCAAATCTATTTCTAATAAAAAACATACAAGTAAAAATATTAATATAAGTGTAAGTATTGGTTTATGTAAATGGCAAAAAGATGATACTTTAGATAGTGTATTAAAACGTGCAGATAATGCTTTGTATAAGGCTAAAGATACTGGACGAAATGTTGTGATAACACATAAATGAAGAAAAAATATAAAATCACACTCATATAGAAATTATATTAGTTGAAGAAAAGGATATTAAATGGTTACAATTTATCATAACCCACGTTGTTCTAAATCACGTCAAGCACTAGATATTATTGAAAAATCTGGCAAGGCTCCTGATGTTATTTTATATTTGAAAAATGCTCCACAGGCAGAAGTTTTACAAAAGGCATTAAATGATATTGGAAGAGACAAACTTCTTCGTAAAGGTGAAGATACATATAAAGAATATATTGCTGGCAAAAATTTATCTGATACTCAACTTATTGAAATAATTCGAAAATATCCTATAGTTATGGAGCGTCCATTGGTTATAAATGGTGATAAAATGGCTTTGGGGCGCCCGCTAGAAAATATTAAGGAAATATTAAAATAAATGATACCATTACCATTAAACCAATTAGTTAAACATCTTGCTAAGTTACCAAGTTTAGGGCCAAGGTCTGCGCAAAAAGTTGCTTTGCATCTGCTTAAAAGTGGGGATAGCATGGCGCAACTTCAACATATTATGCAGGAAGTTAGTGAAAAAGTTATTACTTGTAGTAATTGTGGTAATATTGGGCTTGAAAACCCATGCCATATTTGTACAAATGAAAAAAGAGATAAAAATATTTTATGCATAGTAGAAGGTGTTGATGATTTATGGGCTGTGGAAAGAAGTGGAGCATTTAAAGGTTTTTATCATGTTTTAGGTGGAGTTGTTTCTGCTTTAGATGGCATAGGATTAGAAGAATTAAACTTTAACCAACTGGTTAAACGATTTAACACTGAGAATTTTGAAGAAATTATTTTTGCCTTAGGCGCAAGCATAGATGGTCAAACAACTAGCCACTTAATTTCAAGGGAAATCAAACAGTTATACCCTAATATATCTATTTCAACTTTGGCAAAAGGCATGCCAATGGGCGCAGATGTAGATTACATGGATGAGGGGACTTTAAGTTTAGCATTAAATGGCAGGCAAAATTTTTAGAGATGGATATATCACTTGCATATGCTACAGCTATGTTTATTGCTGGGTTTATTTTTATAATTAGCCCAGGGCCAAATGTTATTAGAATAATAACATTTGTTAGCGAATTTGGAGTACTAAAAGCCCTTAAATATTCTTCTGGATCTCTTGTTGCTGCTACTATTTGGTTTGTTTTAACTATGGCTTCTTTTATAGAAAGTGAAAAATTACCCAAAGAAATATTTATATTTTTGACTTTAGCATGTTCAGTTTATTTATTTTTTATTGGTATGCAAATGATAACAAGAGTATCAAAAAACAAAAAATTGGTTCTTTTAAAAAATCCTTTTATAGATGGTTTTATTTTGTCTTTATTTAATCCTAAAAATTATCCTATATTACTAGCTGTTTTGGGTGTTGTTACTGCTAAATTTAAAGGGGTTATGAGTTGGGATAACTTTGAAATTGTACTTATTTTTATAATACTTGGTCTTGCATTTGGGTATATTACTATAATTTTATGTGCAAATCTTAAAATTATTAGAAAGTATTACTTAAAACATTTAAATGCTGTATCTATTGTTTTTGGGTTAGTATTTATTGGTTTTGGGGCTAATTTAATATTAGGATTATTTTATTAAAAAATTATAGGAAAAATAAATGGCATTAATGGAAACACCAAAAGTTCAAATTGGTTGGCAAGCGATTGATTTTAAATTGAAAAATATAGATGGAAAAATCTATAGTTTAAATGATATTAAGGGAGAAAATGGTACGGTTGTTATGTTTATATGTAACCATTGCCCGTATGTAATTGGTATATTGGATAGGCTACCGCAAGTGATGGAAAAACTTCAAGAAAATGGCATTGGTGTGGTGGCTATTATGAGTAATGATACTCAAAGTTATCCAG
>JALTLI010000100.1 GCA_027005635.1 Alphaproteobacteria bacterium | reverse complement strand
ATTTGTATTTACTATGTATTTCATTTTTATTCTCCATTTTTATTGGTGCGCCCAAGAGGATTTGAACCTCTGACCTTCAGCTCCGGAGGCTGACGCTCTATCCAGCTGAGCTATGGGCGCTTTCAAAACTTATATAATCATAAAGCAGAGTGTAAAATAAAATACATTTCATTACTAGCTAAAACTATATATAATAAACCTTATGAAAGATTTATACCCAGAAATTGAAGCTTATAATACAGAAACCTTAAAGGTATCTGCTATCCACACAATTTATTTTGAAGAAAGTGGTAACAAAAATGGTATTCCTGTTATTCATTTGCATGGTGGCCCAGGCTCTGGCTGTTCACCTAAAAATAGACAAAACTATAACCCTAATAAATACCGTATTATATTGTTTGATCAACGAGGTTGCGGGCAAAGTACTCCGCAAGGAGAACTACAAGAAAACACAACCCCTAACCTAATTGAAGATATTGAAAAGCTACGCAAACATTTAAATATTAATACTTGGGTTGTTAGTGGTAGTTCTTGGGGGAGTACTTTGGCTATTGCCTATGCTGAAAAATATCCGCAATATGTTAAAACTCTTTTTATAAGAGGAGTTTTTCTGGCAACCCAAAAAGAAGCTGATTGGACTCAAAAACCAGATGGTGCAGCTTCTTTTTTTCCAGATAAATACGAACCATATAAAAATTTTATCCCTAAAAATGAGCAAAATAATTTACCCCTCGCCTATTTAAAACGCCTAACAGGTAATAATTATGAACTTGCAAAACAAGCAGCCATAAATCATTTAACATGGGAAGGTAGTTTGCTTAAAATGGAATACCGAGCAAAAAAAGAAGCTTTGGAAAAAGAAAGTGCATTAAACCCAACAGAAGAAGAAACTGATTATGATTTTTTAATCACACTTTCAAAAATATTAAATCATTACACAGTTAATAACTTTTTTATTAATGAGGGCGAACTTTTAAAAAATGCCCACAAATTAAAAAATATTCCAGTAATTATTATTCAAGGGCGTTACGATATGTTCTGCCCATTAAAAACTGCTTGGAAATTACATAATATTTTAAATAATAGTAAACTTATTATTGTATCTGATGCTGGTCATAGTGGATCTGAACCAGAAACTGTTGATGCTATCATTAATGCTACTGATGAAATATAGCTTACTTTTATTAAATTACTATAAGTTAATATTCTTATTGCGAATAATTACAAAAAAGCATATATTTTATAGCAAATAAAATTTAAAAGAATAATAGTGGAGAAACCCATGTCTGAACTAGCAAAAGAAAAACAACGTGAATATCCTGAAGGTTATAAACCAACAGAAGATGAAGAGTTTATGAACGATATGCAAAAAGCATATTTTAGAGACATGCTTTTAAATTGGAGAGATGAGCTTATCAAAGAAAGCCAAGCAACTGTCCAAGATTTAAAAGACAACAGCGCTATTGAATCTGATCCTAATGATCAAGCAACTATTGAATACGAACAAACTGTTGAACTTCGTACCCGTGATAGAGAACGCAAGCTTGTAACAAAAATTGATGAAGCATTAGAACGCATTAAAACTGATGATTATGGTTACTGCGAAGAAACTGGCGATCCGATTGGTATTCAACGTTTACTTGCTAGACCAACTGCAACTTTATGTATTGAAGCAAAACGCAGACAAGAACAAAAAGAAACTGGTTACGCCGGTTAATTTATTTTTAAATTTTTGAAAAAATATTTAAAAGGGATTTATTAAATTGGTAAAACAAATAGTAAAAACAGATAAAAAACTACTTGAACTACTTGTTTGTCCTATAACTAAACAACCTTTAATTTATGATAAGAAAAAGAAACAATTAATTAGTAAATCTGCTAGTATTGCTTACAGTATTAGCGAGGGCATACCTATAATGCTTGCTCAAGAAGCTACTCCTATAAAAAAATAACTAAGGATAAAATGAAAAAAATATTACCAATTGGCTTGTTAATTTTTCCATTAGTTATTAATAACTCTTTTGCTTTAGGGCAACATAAAAAGCGTCTTATAAAACCAATAGAAATTACAGATGCTTGGATACGCGGCACTGTTCCATCTATGAGTGCGAGCTCAGGATATTTAACTATTCAAAATAACACCGATAAACTTGATTGTTTATTAAGTGTTAGTGCAAAAACTATTTCTGAACATACTAGTTTACACAATACTACAATAGATGAATATGGTATGATAAATATGAATAAAATAAATGAAATATGTATTCCACCACATAAAATTGTATCACTAGTTCCAAATAAAATGCATATTATGTTCATGCGCTTACGTTCACAGCTTAAACTAGGAAATGAAGTACCTTTAATTTTAAAATTTAAAAATGCTGGTACTATATATACCCGTGCAGAGATACAATCAATTAATTACACAGGCAAGGAACAAAGTATTAATGACAAATAAAAAAGCCATTCAAGCAACTAATTTAACAAAATACTACGATGATTTTTTAGCTGTTGATAACATATCATTTACTGTAGAAAAAGGTAAATGTATTGGTTTACTTGGCCCTAATGGTGCAGGTAAATCCACTACTATGCGTATGATAATTGGTACATCTGAAAAAAGTGATGGTAATTTATCCATATTTAATACTCCAGTTAACGAACTAACAATTGAACAAAAAACTAAAATTGGCTTAGTTCCGCAAGATGATAACCTTGATCCTGATTTAAATATAATTCAAAATCTTGAAATTTATGCTAAATACTTTGCTTTACCTAATAATATTATAAAAAAGCGCGTACCAGAGCTTCTTAAATTTATGCATCTAGAAGAAAAATCTCACTCTCAAGTTGGAGAACTTTCTGGTGGTATGAAACGCAGGCTTATAATTGCTCGTTCTTTAATAGCTGATCCAGATTTAGTTATTCTAGATGAACCAACTACAGGGCTGGATCCTCAGGCACGAGTTATGATATGGCAGCAATTACTAAAGCTAAAAAAACAAGGTAAAACATTACTTTTAACAACCCATTACATGGATGAAGCTGAAAGATTATGTGACAGCATTATTATAATTGATGGTGGTAAAGTTTTAGATGAAGGAACACCAGCAGAGCTTATAAAAAGGCACACAAAACCACAAGTTTTTGAAGTAACAAAACCTTTACCTAAAAAACTAGATAATTATTCTGGTGTATCTGAGGATATTGGAACATCTGTACTATTTTATGTTGATAATCCTACAGATTTTCAAAAAAACTTAGATACTAAAACAATTTATCAGCATCGTTTAGCAACCCTAGAAGATGTATTTTTAAACCTTACAGGAAGGTCTTTACGCGTATAATGAACTCAATAATTTTTGGTATTAAAGCTGTTGTTGCTCTTTGGAGCAGAAATGCAAAAGTATGGTTTAAATGGTTATATCCATCTATTGCAGGTAATATTGTTAACCCTATTTTATACTTCTTTTCCTTTGGGTTTGGTTTAGGAGCTGTTATTGAAACAATGGATGGTGTACCTTATGCCGTTTACATTGTACCTGGTATGATGTGCTATGCGGCTATGTTTAGTGCAGGTTTTGAAACAACTATTGGATCATATTTTAGAATGACAAACCAAGGTACATTTGATGCAATTTTAGCAACACCAGTTAATTTACATCAACTACTTATCGGAGAAATTTTATGGGCAACAACCAAGGCCTTGCTAGCAGCTGGTGGGGTTATGCTTGCAGCTTATGTTTTTGGTGCAATGCCTAATGTTATTGGTACAATATATACTATACCAGTGCTTGTTTTTGGATCTATTGCCTTTGCTATTTCTGGTTTAATATTTACAGCTTATGCCAAAACACCTGAATTTTTTAACTACTTTTTTACTTTTTGGGTAACACCTAACTTTTTATTTACTGGTGTTTTCTTTCCTATAAATAAATTTTCTGAATTGGGGCAAACATTAGCTAATTTAATGCCTATGACTCATTTTATTAACATAACAAGAGATTTAACATTAGGTAAAGGTTTTAGCATATCAATGTTAGAACCTGTTGTTTACCTTACATTACTATCAATTATTTGTTATGTTATTTCTTATAAAAAATTAAAAACTCGTTTATTTAGTTAGAAAGATTTAGTTAAAATGCGCGAAATAGTATTTGATACAGAAACAACAGGTATAAGCCCTAAAGATGGTCATAGAATAATTGAAATTGGTGCCTTAGAAATTATAAATAACATGCCAACTGGTGTTACTTATCGTCAATTTATCAACCCTGAAAGAAAAATTGATGCTGGTGCTATGCGTGTTCATGGAATAACAGATGAACAAGTTGCAACTGAACCAACATTTGCAGAAATTGTTGATGAATGGCTTGAGTTTATACAAGATTCTCCTCTTGTTGCGCACAATGCATCTTTTGATATAAATTTCTTAAACCATGAACTTTCATTAATTGATTATCCACCATTAACTAATAAAGTTGTTGATACACTTGCTATTGCTCGTAAAAAATTTCCTGGGGCAAGAGTTAGCCTAGATTCTTTGTGTCAAAGATTTGATATAGATTTATCTGGGCGTAATTTTCATGGAGCCTTACTAGATAGTGAACTTTTAGCCGATGTATACCTAGAGCTAACAGGTGGCAGGCAACCAGATATGATGGGTAACATACAAAATAATACTAATAAAACTACAAATGAAGTTAAACTAAAATTACCAACTAATAAAGTTAAGTATGAAGCTCGCTCCTTCCCTGCATCAGAGGAAGAAATTGTTGCTCATAGAGAATTTATTAAAGATATAGAAAACTCTATTTGG
>JALTLI010000099.1 GCA_027005635.1 Alphaproteobacteria bacterium | reverse complement strand
TCTATAGTATTAAGTATGGTGTTAACCACCTAAAAATTCAATGATAAACATATAAAAAAATATAAAAAACAACATTTTACCCTTGATTTTATTATAAATAGTATATATAACTTCAACTATTAAACACACAAGAAGTCGGATTTTTAATAAAGAACCCATCCAGTGTTATAAGTAAACCTTATGATGTTATTGAACTTTTTGTGGAAGAAGCGGTAATATGCTGGGGAAAAATTGTACCAATAAATTATTAAAAATATCAAATAATTAATTTGTTATAAAATCCACTAGCTATAGGAACCTCTGCAAAATCCAGAGCATTCTAAACAAGTTACCACTAAATATAACTGGGAAAATAGGAGACATAAATAAATGGCTATCCCTCAATTTACAATGCGTGAGCTACTAGAAGCTGGCGTTCACTTCGGTCACAGAACATTCCGCTGGAATCCAAAAATGAAATCATACATCTTTGGTAGCAGAAATGGTGTTCATATCCTTGATTTACAACAAACAGTACCTGCTATGTACAAAGGTTTAAGTGTTATTCATAATGCTGTATCTAATGGCGGTCGTGTTTTATTTGTTGGTTCAAAACCACAAGCACAAGAAATTATAAAAGAAGAAGCTGAGCGTTCAGGTCAATACTTCATGAATTACCGTTGGTTAGGTGGTACTTTAACTAACTGGAAAACAATTAGCGCATCTATTAAACGCTTAAAAGATATCGAAGCTATGAGAGCAGATCCTGAAAAAACTGCTCATTTAACTAAAAAAGAACTTTTAATGCAAGAACGTGAATACACTAAGCTACACCTAGCTTTAGGTGGTATCAAAGATATGGCTGGCTTACCAGATGTTATTTTTGTAATTGATACTAACAAGGAACAAATTGCTATCCAAGAAGCAAGATGTTTAGGCATACCTGTTGTTGCAATACTTGATTCAAACTCAAACCCTGATGATATTGACTACCCTATTCCGGGTAATGATGATTCTATCCGTGCAATTAAACTTTACTGTCGTTTAGTTTCAGATACTATCCTTGATGGTATTTCAAATCATATGGCTAAAGTTGAAGCTCGTACAACAGCAAAAGCATCTGCTAAGGCAACTAAAGGTTCTCAACGTAAAGCAACTGTTAAGCTTTCACCTAAGGCAGAAAAAGCAGCTGAATCTACTACAGAAGAAGCTACAACTGCAGTAGCTGCAAAAGCTACAACTACTAAAGAAACTAAAACTGCTACAACAGCAAATTAGTATCTTAAGTTTAATCACTATAAAAGCCTCTGCAGTAATGTAGGGGCTTTTTTATAGCAATTTAATTAGATTAAAAAATATGACAAAAAATATTATAATAATTGGTGGTGGAATAATAGGTTTATCAACTGCGTGGAAACTTGCTAAAAAAGGTAAAAAAGTAAGCGTATTTGAAAAAGACAGTTGCTTAACTGGTACTTCCATTGTTGCCCCTGGGGCTTTAATGCCTTATAACCCATCTAGAGAAGATTTTATCCCAACTATCCAAAGACAAAGTTTAGCAATGTATCCAAAGTTTGTAGAAGATTTACAAACAGAAACAGGCATTGATGTTAAATATACTAACAATGGTCGTTTACAACCTATTCAATCGGCTCATCACCTTAGTAAAATTCAAAAAGATGTAGATATTGCCAATAAAAACTGGCAAAAAGTTAATGGTAAACAACCAATGGAAATATTAAATGCTGATGAATTGAAAAACCGTGAACCAGCTCTTATTCCTACAGAATTTGGTACTTTATATTGTCGAGTTTCTGGGCATGTTCATTCTCCATTATTAATGAAAGCATTATATGAAGCATGTATAAAAAATGGTGTTGAAATATTAGAAAATACTGCTGTTACTAGTATAAATACTAATAATGGAGTTTGCTCAGTTAATACAAAATCAAAAACTTATACCGCAGATAAAATATTAATTTCTGCCGGTGCGTGGAGTAGCCAAATATTTAAAACAGATTTTATAAATGAACCTGAAATTGTACCTATGAAAGGACAAGTTATTTTAGTTAAAACTGCCAAACCAATAATAGGAAAATCTTTTATAAGAGCCAGAGGATTATACCTAATACAAGCAACACCAACTTTAATGGTTATAGGTGCAACCAAGGAACCCAACACAGGATTTGATATAACTCCAACTCAAAAATCAGCAGATAAAATGTTTAATAAAGCTGTTGAAGTTATACCCAATATTAAAAACTGTGAAATTATAAAATCATTTTGTGGTCTGCGCCCTGTTTCTTTGAATAGCAAGGCTTTTATGGATAAAATTCAAGGATATGATAATTTGTATTTATCTTGTGGTCATGGCGGAATTGGCATTTGCATGGCACCAGTTGCTAGTGAAATTATGTTAGAAAAACTTAGTTAGTTTTTCACTTTAAAACGCCAAAATCTATTGTAAATTTCTAGTATGGTAATTAAAAGGCACCCTACAAAATTAATGCAAGTAATTACTATTATTAGTAAATCATTTACAACAATTATCCCGTACAACATACTAACCAAACCAGTTACAGACCATAATAACCATGAAGATATAGAAACGGTAGAATCATCATTTTCGGCTTTAATAATTTTGATTATTTGCGGAATAAAGCCAACTAAACCAACAACACCAACTAAACTGTATAAAAAGCTAATAATTATTACACTCATAATTATAACTGCTCCTTAATATCATCAAAAGTTAACATTTGAGGTAAAATCAAACCTTGTTTATTACCATTTTTATGTAAAATATATAGTGGCACACCTTCTCTACCGTATCTTTTAAGTGCTTTTGTTATGCTTGGTTTTGGTGTTGTCCAATCTGCTTTTAATAGTAATACATTATGCTTTTTGAATAATTCCAATGTCTTAGCTTTATTTAATACTGTGGTTTCTACATATTTACAGGTAATGCACCAATCTGCGGTAAAATCTATAAATACTGTGCGTTTATTTAATAGTTCTGCTTGTAATTTTTCTTCAGACCATTCCTGCCAAACATCATCAACAAAAGCTTTTTTATGATTATTTGAATCAACAGCAAAATAACCAGCAACAATAATAGCAATTAACATAACTGCATTAGCAATTAATTTTTGCAATAAACCAGCAGAAAGATTATTAAACTTACCAAACAATAAGCTAGCAAAAACAACAGCTAGTAAAGCAAATGAAAATGAGTTTAAACTACCAACTGTTACCTGTTGAGAATAAATCCACAACAACCACAAACCAGTAAGTAGCATAGGAATACCAAGTATTTTTCGGAAAGTAATCATCCAGCCACCAGGTTTAGGGATAAATTTTAACGCCCAAGGAGAAACAGCTAAAAACATATAAGGAAATGCCATACCAACACCTAAACTAGTAAATATAGCAAGTGTTACTTCCGCTGATTGAGACAACCCATAAGCCATAGCACCACCCATAAATGGTACTGTACATGGTGTTGCAACAAGTGTCATTAGTATGCCTGAAAAGAAAACTCCAATATGTCCATTGGTTCTTTTTAATTTTGAAGATATTTTACTAAATGATGTTCCAAATTCAAAAACTCCAAATAAATTAAGTGCAATAAGTAACATAACAATAACCAAAAACCCTATAAATATAGGTGATTGCAAATGAAACCCCCAACCTAATGCCTCTCCAGATTGTTTAAAAATTATTAATAAACCACCAAGTACCCAAAATGGAATTAAAACCCCAGCTAAAAAGCTAAGCAAATGATGATTAGTATATTTACCCTGTGCATGATTAACCAAGCCCATTATTTTTATGAATAATACAGGTAAAACACATGGCATAAGGTTTAAAATTAACCCAGCAATAAATGCAAAAGCAATTGCCATTATAAATGATAATTCTGGTTTAAAATTTTCTTTAATTGATTTTTGTATATTACTATTACTAGGGCTAGCAGTAACTTTAATAGGTGAACTAAAACTATAATTGGTATTTTTACCATTTTTTGTTAAGCGTAATAAACCAGAAAGATTATCTATTTTATCGCCATATTCATCAATTTTTAATGACATTTCGGCAATTCTATTTTCAATTTTTAAATTTTGATTAGCTGAATCTATTATCATGCCTTCTGCATCAGGGATAAAAACGGCTTTTTCAAAACTACTAATAGGAAATTTTAAATTATAATTATTGTTAACTTTTATAACATCTACTTTTGCCCAAAACTGTTTAGGGATTTTTCTTTCTGATCTTAGAAATAAAGGTTGTAAACTAGCATCAAGCATTTCTTTTTCACCAACTAGCAGTTCGGTTTCTATTTTTGCTTTTGCTGGTATGCAAACATCTTTACACATTAGCCAGTTAACATCTGCAATAATTGGTATTCTTGTACCTTTTTTTACCCCTGTAATGGTTGTTTCATAGGTTAATAAAAGTTCATTTAAATGAACATAGTTTATAATATCAGCAGTGTTAGTAGTATGCGGTGCAGGCCATGGAGTTTCACCAATTTTTGTATTTTCAGGCAAAGTCCATTTTATTTTTGCGGGGAACCCAGTATCTCCGCCATTTTTCCAGTAAGTATCCCAATTTTCATCTAATTGAATTAGAATTCCTAGCTTAAAAGGCTTGTTATTTTCAATAATTTTATGGGAAGATATCAAAGAAACCTGTGATGTTGCAACACGTACTGTTTGGCTTTGAGCAAATACTGGTAAAGATACTAAAACTAGAAAAACCCATAAAATGAAGCGCATTATTTATTAACCTTATATATTTTTTTTAATACTATATAATAATTTTCAAAAAAAAGATATTAAAATTTGTGACCTACTTCATAATAAATTAACAATAATTAATAAACGGTTTAAAAT
>JALTLI010000098.1 GCA_027005635.1 Alphaproteobacteria bacterium | reverse complement strand
CTTCAAGTTCACCTACTGTGCCACCCACTTCAATTAATGCAAAATCAGCCTTGCCTTCATTAGTTCTAATTGCATCCATAATTGCATTAGTAACATGTGGAACAACTTGGACTGTTGCGCCTAAGTACTCGCCTCGGCGTTCTCTTTCAATTATATTTTTATATATTCTACCAGTTGTATAGTTACTATCTTTGGTAGCTTCTACGCCTGTAAAACGTTCATAATGACCTAAATCTAAATCAGTTTCTGCACCGTCTTCGGTTACATAAACTTCTCCGTGTTGGAATGGGCTCATGGTGCCAGGATCAACATTTAGATATGGATCAAGCTTTTGTTGAACTACGCTAAACCCACGAGATTGAAGAATAGCCGCCAAGCATGCGCCTGTAAGCCCCTTACCGAGTGAAGAAACTACCCCACCAGTAACAAAGATATAATTAGTTCCTTTTTTCATGTTCTTAATAGTAGCTTTTTTAATAAAAAAAATACAGCGTTTTTTAGTAAAAAGTAATATATTATACAATAATTTTATGATTATTTATTATTTTTAATACAAGTATTATTACAATACACCAATACACAGTACCCCATACCACAAATAATATATACCATCTGCGCTTACGTTCCACCTTATAATGATTATTATAACCCATTATATGTTTCGCCACATATGGATAAATAGCTGTCCTTAACATAAAAAAAGAAGCCTTACGGCTTCTTTTTTATTGGTTAGGTTAGATAATTGGAATTTACATTCCACCCATCATGCCACCCATGCCGCCCATTCCGCCCATGCCTGCTGGCATAGCTGGAGCAGTATTTTCATCTTCTGAATCTGTAACCATAACTTCGGTTGTTATCATTAAACCAGCAACAGATGCTGCATCTTGTAATGCTGTACGTACCACTTTAGTTGGATCAATAACACCAGCTTCTAGTAGGTTTTCGTAAGTATTAGTTCTTGCATTGTAACCCATGTTAGCATCTTCTGCTTCCATAACTTTACCAACAACAACAGCACCATCTACACCAGAGTTTGTAGCGATTTGGCGTAAAGGTTCTTGGATTGCACGGCGGATAATATTTACCCCAACCATTTGCTCTTGGTTATCAAGTTCAATAGTTTCTAATGATTTCATTGCTCTTATAAGTGCAACTCCACCACCAATAACAACCCCTCCTTCAACGGCTGCTTTTGTAGCAGCTAAAGCGTCATCAATTCTATCTTTTTTCTCTTTAACTTCAATTTCAGTTGCTCCACCAATACTGATAACAGCTACTCCACCAGTAAGTTTTGCTAAACGTTCTTTAAGTTTTTCTTTGTCATAATCAGAATCTGTTTCAGCAATTTGTTTACGAATTTGTTCACAACGTGCTTCAACTTCAGCTTTATTACCAACACCATCAACAATTGTTGTGTATTCCTTAGTAATTGTTACAGTTTTAGCAGAACCTAACATTTCTGGAGTTACTTTTTCCAATGTAATACCAACTTCTTCTGATGCCACAGTTGCGCCAGTTAAAATTGCCATATCTTGTAGCATTTCTTTGCGACGGTCACCAAAACCTGGGGCTTTAATAGCCGCAACTTTTAAACCACCACGCAGTTTATTTACTACTAGTGTTGCTAAAGCTTCACCTTCAATATCTTCTGCAATGATTAGAAGTTCCTTACCTGCTTTAGCAGTATCTTCTAATACTGTTAGAATTTGTTGTAAATTACTAACTTTACTATCTACAAGTAAAATAGATGGGCTATTCATTTCCACAACCATTTTATCCATGTTTGTGCAAAAATATGGTGAAAGGTAGCCTCTATCAAACTGCATTCCTTTAACAGATGTCATTGTTGTATCTAGTCCTTTGCCTTCTTCAACAGTTATAACACCTTCTGTGCCAACAACTTCCATTGCTTGGGCAATAATTTCACCAATAGTAGAATCTCCATTTGCTGAAATTGTACCAACTTGAGTAATACCTTCTTTACCAGCAACAGATTTCATCTGTTTATTAAGATCTGTTAAAATATTTTCAACAGCTATATCTATACCACGTTTTAAATCCATAGGGTTCATACCTGCGGCTACAGCTTTTGAACCTTCACGATAAATACTTTGAGCTAAAACAGTAGCAGTTGTTGTACCGTCCCCAGCTATATCTGCTGTTTTTGAGGATACTTCTTTAACCATTTGAGCACCCATATTTTCAAATTTATCAGCTAGATTAATTTCTTTTGCTACACTTACACCATCTTTTGTTACACGTGGTGCGCCATAAGATGAATCTAGAAGAACGTTACGTCCTTTAGGTCCAAGTGTTGCTTTTACTGCATCTGCTAGCATATTAACACCTGTTAACATACGTGCTCGTGCATCTTCACTAAAACGAATATCTTTTGCAGTCATTTTTTATCTCCTTATTGAGAATTAATTATTTATTACAGCGATGATTTTAGATTCTTCCATTACAATGAAATCCTCACCATCAATTTTAATTTCATCTGTTCCCCATTTTGGAAATAGAACTTTATCACCAACTTTTACATCCATTGGTAAAACTGTACCTTCTTGAGTAATAACACCTTTACCAACTGCTAAAACTTCACCTTGTTGTGGTTTTTCTTTAGCGCTATCAGGTAATATAATTCCACCTGCGGATTTTTCATCCTCTTCAAGTCTTTTAATAATTACACGGTCATGTAATGGACGAATTTTTAATTCTTTAGCCATTAATTTTACTCCATTTTATTATAATTTACTTCCTAGCACTCAAAATACTAGAGTGCTAATATATAACTACAGTTAAACAAATGCAAGTGTTTTTTAGCAAAAATAGGATATTATTCCTGATTAGGAAAAGCCGGAGGCGTACTTTGCTTAGATTTAATTGTATTTTCTTTCTCACCTTGTTCAATCAGTAAGCGTTTTACAATTTTTTCTTGGGCATTAATTGGTAGAGTTGTAGCTGTTTGTTCAAAAATTGCTTTATACTTTTTATTTAAACTATAAACCAAAAAGCGGATTTTTGCTTCTTGGTTAAAAGCAACTGCATTTTTAGGTAAAATATGATTACTTAAATTATTATGAACTATGCCAGTTATTTTACTTTCTCCGCTATTAGAAGAGCTCCATAATGGTAAGCCAATAACACTACCACTAGCAGATGACAACCTGTAAAATGTACATTTCTCCTGCCCCTTAACAACATATATATAGCTTATTAAAGCGTTAATATTTATGATATCCGCTACATTTAAGTTGGTATCATTACTTGCAGGCTTACTAGCATAAACTGTTGCACATGTTCTCAGTGGGAATTTAATGCGCCATTCAATTGTTTCTACTCCAAACTGTTTAGGTGCAATACCAACTTTACTAACCTTAGCCACAGGGATTTGTTTATATAAATTAGCTAATGATATAAAATATGTTTGTTCTTCTTCGGGGTGTTTAACGTATAGCAATCCTTGTCTTGCACTATAAATATAAGTACCAGCAAATGGCAGCCCTAAAATTTCTATATTACGGTTATTATCCACATCAAAATGGAGCTTATAACCATTAGTTTGCATAAGAACGTCTACTCGGGCATAGGCAGTGCCAACCATAAATAAACTTATGGTAAAAACAGCTAATAATAGTTTTTTATAGCTTAAATTTTTGTATTTCTGCATTTAATATTTCAGCTTCTTTTTTAAGGGTTTGTGTTGATCCACCAACTTGTTTTGTAACTTCTTCATTTTGAGAAATCATAGCAGAAAATGAGCCAACTGTAGCGCTAATTTCTTCTATTGTGCTAGATTGCTCAGTTGATGCCGCAGCAACGCTTTGTACTTCACCACTAATACCATCTACCGATGTAGTAATTTCAGTTAATGCAGTATGAGCATGGACAACATGATTTTGTAAAGAGTTTATCGCACTATTAATTTCTGTTGCAGATTTACTAGTTTGTGAGGCAAGTTTACGAACTTCATCAGCTACTACAGCAAAACCTCTCCCTGCTTCCCCTGCTCTGGCTGCTTCAATTGCAGCATTTAGGGCTAGTAAATTAACTTGATCAGAAATATCTTGGATTGTTCCCACAATACTACTAATAGATGAAGATTCCTCTTTTAATTTATCCATATCTACTGCTGTATTTTCAACTGTTTTTGATATATCCACAACATTAGTTTCTATACCTTGAATACGTTGGGTTACTTCTAAAACGGTTTCCGATGCTTGTTGCATGGCGCTGGTTATTTCACTAACTTGACTTGATTGTTGTCCTAAAGCTTGTTGTAAATGTTCAGTAGATTCAAATAATTCATTAGCCGTTATATTTACAGTGGATGAAGAACTAGAAGCAACTACAACTGCTCCACGGACACTTTTTGCGTAATTATTAAAATTATCGGCAATAACATTAAGCTCTTTCGGGCCATTTTCAGTTAGATTTACAGATAAATCTAGATTTGAAGAGGCATCTGTTAATTGATTAATATTACTCGCAAATCTTTTATTTATGCTTTTGGCTATTTTATACAAAATAACACTAACTATAATTGTTAAAATCAGAAAACCAAATACTGTTAAACCTTCTACTTTTAAAATAAATCTAACGTCGTTTAATTCTTTTTTACCTTCTTTTAATAATGATCTTTCCACTTTTTCAAAGTCTTTTAAAACTTTATGTATTACATCTTTTTCATTACCTAACAGCATTTTAGCAGCAGATGCTTCTTGCTTATTCTCAATTAGATTTACAACTTTATCTACTTTAAGCATATAATCTTCAACAGAAGATTTCACTAACTTGGAATTATTTTCACTTAAAGATATTTTTTCAATGTTATTTTTTAAGTTTTTTTGTTTTTGACTAACTATTTCTAATGCTAATTTTTTTTCACCAGCACCTTCTGTTATTAGGGCATTTCTTAATCC
>JALTLI010000097.1 GCA_027005635.1 Alphaproteobacteria bacterium | reverse complement strand
GGTTTAAAACCTGATGAAATTGAAATTAAAGATGAAGTTCTACAAGATATAATCCGTTATTACACCCGTGAAGCTGGTGTGCGTAACCTAGAACGTAATATTGGTAGTTTATGCCGTAAAGTTGTAAAAGAAATTTTACTTAAAAATGGGGTAGAAAAATCTACTAAATCTAAAAAAGGCGCTAAAGCTAAAAAAATGAAAATTACTTTAACTAGTAAAAACTTACCCGATTACCTAGGTGTAAAAAAATACAGCTTTGGTGAAAAAGAGAAAAAAGATCAAATAGGTTTAGTAACAGGTTTAGCATGGACTTCAGTTGGTGGAGACATTCTACACATTGAAGCAGCAGTACTTGATGGTAACGGTAAAGCTATGATTACTGGTAACTTAAAGGATGTTATGAAGGAATCTATTACTGCGGCCAATTCTTATGTTCGTTCAAGAGCAAAAGATTTTGGCATAGATGAAGATTTCTATAAAACCAAGGATATCCACATTCACGTACCAGATGCAGCAACTCCAAAAGATGGTCCATCTGCTGGTGTAGGTATGGTAACTGCTATGGTTTCTGCTTTAACTAACACCCCTATTCGCTCTGAAGTTGCGATGACTGGTGAAGTTAACTTACGTGGTCAAGTTATGCCAATTGGTGGATTAAAGGAAAAACTACTTGCCGCTCACCGTGGTGGTATTAAAAAAGTTCTTATCCCAATAGATAACAAAAAAGATTTAGAAGAAATACCTAAAAATATTTTAGAAAAATTAGAAGTTGTTCCTATTGAATTTGTAGATGACATTTTAAAACATGCATTAACAAAAATGCCTAAGGCTAAAAAAGCAAAAACCACCAAAGCCACACCTAAGAAAAAGGCAGAGGCTAAAGGGCTTGTTAATTAAATAGTATAATAGCAATAAAAAAGAAGCCAACTGGCTTCTTTTTTATTAGCTACTATTTATTTATTGAAGACTCAGAACCTTAAATCCATCTAAAGTACACATAGCAGTAGCAGTTAATGTAAATCTACCCTTTCTTTTAGTAGCCTTTACTACATCGCCGCATTTATTTGAAGCATTAAAACTAAATCCATCTTTTGAAAAAGCAGCACATGAACATAAATTAACAGCTTTTTTACATTTTAAAGCTGGAGCACTTTGTCCTGAAATAACTTTTGTCATTTGCAATGTCTTTTGGATTATATTTCCTGTCAAAGGAGGCATACCAAAATATGCAACTTCGCCAAATTTACATCCTAGCTTAGAAACCATGGTTTCAGCCAAACTTTTACAAACCAACGCACCACCTTCTTTAATAATAATTTCATTATCATTACAATTTGGTAACCCTGCTGTAACTGTTTCTTCATTTGTTATACATTTTAATTCTTTTGTTATAATATTAGGTGCCCCAACAGATGGTGTTTTAAGAACATTATAACAGCGTAATCCTCCACCAAATAAGCTGCTTCTTCTATTACAAACCCTTTCATATACAGGAGGGGTGTAACTTGGATTTGGTGTAGCAATATCTACACTTCCTACAACTTCACCGTTACCACAGGCAAGTGTTTCAGAAAGTGCATCTGGTACAGAAATACATTTTCCTGTATCAGAGTTATAAATTTTATTTTGGTTATTACAACTTTCCATTGTATTTATTAATTCTTGGGCAACTTTTAATTCATCACTTGTTGTTTTTGCTGTTTCTACTGCGGTTGTAGCTTTTGTATCAATAAGTCGTACATTTTTTTCTAATGCTCTAACAGTTGAACCAACTCTTGCTTGACCATTTACCACACTAACATCTAGTGCATAGCCATTAAAGCTGTATGTAGTAAAAGTAAGCATTAATAACGCTAATATGTTATATTTCATAGTTAAAGTTCCCCTAATTAATAATCAATTGCTTATATTTATGTATAATCACACAAATTATAATAATAAAAAACTGACATTTATATAAAGAGTTACTTTTAATAACTATTAAAAAATGTTATTATCTAAAAACTAAAAATAATATAAAAAGGCAAAAATTCAATGGCAAAATTACAGTATGCTTATTACCCTGGTTGCGCAGCTAAGCAAATTCAAAAAGAAGCAGATTGGTCTGCCCGCGCAATATGTGAAAAAATGGATATTGAACTCAATGATATGCCAAAAGCAAGTTGTTGTGGTGCTGGTAACTTACAAGAACATGATCCTGCTGCTGCCTTAGCTATTAACGCTCGTATTTTTTCTGAAGCTGAAGAAATGGGTATGGATATTGTAACCATTTGTAATACTTGCCTGCAAACATTTAGCTTTGCTTGGGTCCGCCTACAGGATGAAAATATCCGTTCTCAAATAAATGAAGTACTAAAAAAAGCAGGTGTAAAACCTTTTGAAAATAAAATGCAAGTTAAACACCTTATTTGGGCACTAGTTGAAGAACTTGGCGTAGATAAAATTAAAGAGCATGTAACAAACCCATTAAATGGATTAAAAGTAGCACCTTTTTATGGTTGTCATTCTATGCGTCCCCATGAAATTTTTGGCAGCAGAGGCGGTGAAAACCCTCAATACCTAGATAAACTAATAACAACAATTGGTGGTGAAAGTATAAATTACAACGGTAAAGATAAATGCTGTGGTTTTCATACTATGCTTGTTAATGAAAAAAGTTTCCTAAAAATGTCTGGTGGTCATAGCCATGAAGCAAAACAAAAAGGTGCAGAAGTTATGGTAACACCTTGTACTTTATGTGATATGGCAATGGGGGCATACCAAGAAAAAGCAGAAAAAGCTATTGGCAAAAAAATTAATTTACCAGAAATGAGTATTCAACAACTAATGGGTACAGCAATGGGAATTGATTCTAAAACACTAGGTCATAGCCGTTTACACCAAAATATATATCCAGTTTTAAAACAAAAAGGAATTTCAGCATAATGAAGAAATCAACATATATTTACCTAACAATAGGTGTAATAGCATTAGTAGTATTTTTAATTAGTAACGATGTTATTGCACAAACAAAAGGTGAAGATGAGATTATAAGAATATCCGAAAGAGTTTTAGATGTAGTTCTTAATTTTTTCAAAGCAATTTTAACTATGATTGGTGACTTTCTTAAAGATTTAATTCCATTTTTTGGCGGTGATGAACCTACTAAGAAAATATAATGAAAATTATTTTGCAGAATAATAAAAAACTTTATAAAAAAGGGCTATTTGTAGCTCTTTTTTGTAGTTTAATATTAAGTGGTTGCGTTACTACAAACCCTGCTACTGGTAAGCAACAATTATCTTTTGTTTCTGAAGATGAGGAATATGAAATTGGTCATGAAATTTACGGTGATACAGTTAAAGAAGGTGGTGGAATATATAAAGAAAACAAAAAACTATCTATATATATAAATAATCTACTTAAGAAAATTGTTGCTGTTTCAGAAAGACCAAACAAACCATTCAAATTAACAATCCTAGATAGTGAAATATATAACGCAGCCGCAATCCCAGGCTATATTTTTGTTAACAGAGGAGTATTACCTTATATTAATAATGAGGCTCAATTAGTTGCAATTTTAGGGCATGAAGTTGGTCATATAACAGCACAACACTATGCAAGAAGAAAAACAACAGCAACCATTGCAAATATTGGTAGAACATTACTCGGAGCTTATATTTCTTATAGTACACAAGGCGCTTCTGGTGGTAAAGAACTTATGCAAGCTACAGATTTTGCAGGACAATATTTATTTGCTAGTTATAGCAGAAGTTTTGAAGAAGAATCAGATAGCCTTGCTGTTCGTTATTTAACAAAACTAAAATATAACCCTTATGCCGCTTCTGGCGCTTTTGTTTCTATGGTTAATCAGCAAAATTTTATGCAAAATATTTATAAAAAAGCTGGTATAGATATGGATAATTCTATTTTTCACCGTTTACTAAGTAGTCACCCTGAAGTAGAAAAGAGAATAAAAGAAACTGCAAAAATAGCTACTCAAAAAGGCTCAAGAAGCAAATTAGTTCACAGAGACAGATATTTAGATGCAATAAATGGTGTAGCATTTGGACCTAAAATAAAAGAAAATGGTGTAGCTAAAAAAAATATTTTTATTCATCCTAAACATCAATTTAGTTTCAAAATTCCTGATGGTTACATAACACCTATGGTATCTACCTTGCCAGTTGCCATAGGTAATAAACTAAACAGAATAATTGATTACAATGTTAAAGCAGTACCTGAAGATGAAGATGCAGAGGAATCTTTAATTTATAATTATCCTAAAATTCATAATATCAAGGAAATAAATATAAATGGAAAAACGGCTTACACAGGAATAATTAATGAAAATATAACTAAAGGTTTCAAAAAAATAAAAGTTATAACCAGAATAGTAGGTATAAAAGGTAGAGAACTAAAAGGTGATAAACTTGGTAAAAATGTATTTTACAGCATAATAATGTCATCTGAAGAAAAACACTTTAATAAAGCTGATAAACAATTTATGCAAATAGCAAAATCAATAAAGCTATTAACGAAAAAACAAGCCCAAAAAGTTGAACCACTACGTATTCATATTTACACTACAAAAAAAGGTGATACGCAAAAATCTGTAGCAGAAAAAATGGCTTTTTCAGCAGATAGAATTAAATGGTTACGTTTAATTAATGCCTTAAAACCAACAGATAAACTTTTGCCTAATATGCGTTTAAAACTTATTTACTAAAAAAAAATAACCACTCTAAAAATAGAGTGGTTAAATCGTTATAAAAAAATTATTCTTCATTATGTTGTTGAAGTAGTTTATCAAGTTTTATTAACATTGGGTTAACTTCATTTTCAACACGTTGATTATAAACAGGTAAACCAATTTTTGCAAAATCCATAAAAGCATTGTATAGCTCTTTAAATTCTACTGTTTTTGATATCTCCTGTTCTTTATCACTAAGGTATTCA
>JALTLI010000096.1 GCA_027005635.1 Alphaproteobacteria bacterium | reverse complement strand
GCTGTTAATGCTGTTATTACAAGTAAGTGATTAAATTTCATTTTTCGGGTAACTTTCAATTGTTAATAATTTTGAATATAAATAATATTATTTAATTTATTTTACAAGTCTTAAATGTTACAATCAGCAAGTTTTAAATAATAATTAAGAAGAATTAAAAAATGCGTCAACATGATATCCTAATTATCGGAGCAGGTTTAGCCGGCTTACGTGCAGCTTTTGAAGGAATAACAGCAGGGCTAGATACAGCAGTTGTTACTAAGGTTCACCCATTACGTTCGCACTCATGTGCAGCGCAAGGCGGGGTTAACGCCGCTATTAATGAAAATGATAACTGGGAAGATCATGCCTACGATACAGTAAAAGGTGCAGATTTTATAGGTGATGAAGATTCCATTGATTTAATGTGCAAGGAAGCACCGCAAGCTGTACTTGATTTAGATGATATGGGTTGTCCATTTAGCCGAGAAGAAGATGGAAGTATTTCTCAACGCCCATTTGGCGGGGCAAACTTTCCTCGTACTGCTTATGCAGCAGATAGAACTGGGCATGCCATGTTGCACACATTGTGGGAACAAGCCATAAAACTTGGTACAGATATTTATGAAGAATATCAACTACTAAAATTATGTAAGGATAAAACAACAGGGCGAGTTTCTGGCGCTGTTGTAATAAATATTAAAACTGGTGAGGTTGAGCAAATCAATGCTAAAGCAGTTATGATTGCAACTGGTGGTTTTGGTAGATTATTTGCTTCAAATACCAATGCTATGATAAATACTGGTGATGGAGTTGCCCTTGCAATGCAAGCTGGTGCTCACGCTGCTGATCTTGAATTTGTTCAATTTCATCCAACAGGTTTGCGTAGTTCAGGTTTATTAATTAGTGAAGGTGTACGCGGAGAAGGGGCATACTTAATCGGTAAAGATGGTAAGCGCTTCATGAGCAAATACGCCCCAAACAAACTAGAACTTGCATCACGTGATGTGGTATCACGTGCTGAAATGACAGAAATTTTAAACGGTAATGGTGTTGACGGAGCTATATTTTTAGATGTTCGTCATTTAGGGCGTGATTTAATACTAGAACGTTTGCCACAAATACGCCAACTTTCAATAGATTACGAAGGTGTTGACCCTATTGATGATCCAATTCCTGTTAAGCCAACTTGTCATTATACTATGGGCGGAATTCGTACATCTAAACTAGGCATGAGCCACTTAGAAGGATTGTTTGCTGCTGGTGAATCTGCTTGTGTTTCTGTTCATGGTGGTAACCGTTTAGGGGCAAATTCCCTGCTTGAAACAATTGTATTTGGTAAAATTACAGGTAAGGAAATGGTTCGTTATATTAAAGAAGAGGGGGCAAAACTTCCTCAAATTAATGGAGATGAACTTGCTGAAGTTCAACGTAGTATTGCAGATATTAAAGCACGTCCTGCTGAAAGTGGTATTCGTCCAAGTGTTATTCGTTCCGAACTTACTGAAAGTATGAATAAAAACTGTAGTGTATTTCGTGATAAAGAACGTTTAGAAAAAGCTATGGCATCTGTTTTAAAAGCCAAAGAAGATTACAAGAAAGTTTGTATAGATGATAAAGCAGATGAATTTAATACTGATTTATTAACAACGCTAGAACTTGGTAATTTAATTACACTAGGTGAAGCAACAGTTGCAAGTGCTATGGCGCGTCATGAAAGCCGTGGAGCCCATACTCGCGAAGAATATCCAGATAGAGATGATAAAAACTGGCGCAAACATACCCTAGCAATTTGGAACAACGAAACAAAATCTGTAGAGCTAGATTATGAAGATGTTAGGACTACAGGTAATGAACGATATATTCCTGTGGAGCGTAAATACTAGACATAATCATGACATGTTACTGTCATCTCAGAAACCCTTTTTATCCAATCTACGATTGGTTAGAAAAAGGATCTATCTTGTTTCTGAGATGACAATGTATCGCATAGCTCTATTCAAAATTAGCGGCAGGCAAACCAACAATTGATTCTTCTAATGATTTATTCATACGTTTTTCAGCGAATGGTGCAAAACTATCATCTAAGCTGTTTGTAATATCGCGTAATTCTTCAATATTTGGATTTGATAACTCTTTTTCCGCTTGTTCAATAACATTATATAATGAAGATACTTCTTCATCACTTAATAAATTACTATCTATTTGCAACGCTTTTTTGCAGGCGCTAATAAGGTTAGTAAGCTCAAGCTGAACTTCTTTAAGTGAGCGGGTTTTAACATCTGCTCCAGCATTTTCAAATGATGCTTTCAACATGCCAATAATTTTATCTTCTTCTAACCCGTAAGTTGGGTTTACTTCTATTTGTTGGTTTATTCCTGTTGTATCTTCTTTGGCAGAAACCGTAAGTAAACCATCGGCATCTATTGTATAATTTACAGTTATTTTTGCTTTACCTGCCGGCATTGGAGGAATATCTTTTAAACGGAATTTTGCTAACGAACGACAATCTTCAACACTTTCACGCTCACCTTGTAAAATATGGATATCCATGGCTGTTTGTCCATCTTTAAACGTAGTAAATTCCTGTGCCTGAGAAATTGGAATAGAAGAATTACGCGGAATAATTTTTTCTACTAAATTACCAGCTGTTTCAATACCTAAAGAAAGTGGGGTAACATCTAATAATAAACTATCACCATCACCCATTAAAGATGCAGCTTGTAAAGCGGCGCCACGGGCAACAATTTCATCTGGGTTAAGATCAGTAATTACAGGAGCATTAAAAATTTCACCAATCTTTTCACGGATTAATGGCATTTTGGTTGATCCTCCAACCATTATGATACCGTTTATTTTATCATTTTTTGTTATGTTTCCTTCTAATAAAACATCTTTTACTGTTTGGATAGTTTTTTCAATTATTGGCATAACTAAGGGGATTAGTTCTTCTGTAGTTAAGGAATAAATAGTATTATCTGTTATTACTTTACTTTTTGTTGAAGTTGATAATTGTTCCTTTAATTTACGTGCAGCCTGTATTCTTGCTGGCCATAAACCACCATGATTATCTAGGTATTCTGCAATTAGTTTATCAATATCATCTCCACCAAGCCAGGTATCTCCGCCAGTTGCAATAACCTGAAAAATTCCATCATGTAGTTTTAATAAGGAAACATCAAATGTTCCACCACCCATATCATATACTAAGTATGTCCCTTGTTTTTCTTTTTCTAAACCGTAAGCAAGGGCTGCTGCTGTTGGCTCACTTAATAAACGCAGAACATTTAAACCAGCCAAGCGTGCAGCAACTTTTGTTGCATTTCGTTGTGCATCATTAAAATAAGCGGGGATTGTAATAACAGCATTTTCAATTTTTTCATTTAATGATTTTTCTGCACGATTTTTTAGTTCCTTTAAAATATCGGCAGATATTTCTACAGGAGTAAGCTCTCTACCACCAATTCTTAGAACAATATCATCTTTATCTAAAAGACGGTAAGTTTCATGCCGAGCATATTTTTCCACATCTTTGATGCCTCTGCCCATTAGGCGTTTTATTGAACTTATTGTATTTCTGTCTCTTGCACTGTGTTTTCTTATGCCAGAATTATCTTCTTCATCTTCTTTGCGTTGTTCTCTTAACGCTTTTTTACCTACAACTGGGGCTGAATTGGGTTCATATAATACTGTTGATGGAAGTAGTTTTTCACCATCATCATTAGTAAAAATAGTTACTTCATTATTATTAGCGTAAGCAATTAAAGAGTGGGTTGTACCTAAATCTATCCCTACTACTTTTGTACTTTTTTGATTTGGTTCTGTTATTTGTAGCATTTGTATGTTTTTACTTTTTATTGTTTTTATTACTTAAGAGATAATTTTTTCTCTATTTTCTAGTTCATTTTGGAATTTTTTAAGAAATTGCAGCTCTACAGTTTTGCATTGAGCAGTAACTTCTTGTTGGTCTTGGAATGCTTTAGATAATGTAAAAATACATTCCATAACTTCATTTTCAACTTTTGCTTTTAAGTTATTAAGATTTTTAATATCAGATATTTTTTCTAGCTTTTCACGTAATTCAAATTGTTCAAGCATCATTTGCTGGGTAAGTTTTTCATTTTCTTCAACAGGAGTTTGCCAACCAGATAATTTTATTAAATAAGATGCACGTTCAACAGGGTTACATAATATTTTATAAGCTTCATTTAACCTTGCAACTTGGGCAAGAGCATACTGTTTTTCTTTATTAGATTTAAGGATAAATCTATCTGGGTGAAGCTGGCGTTGACGAATAAAATAAATATCTGCAATAGCTTTATTATCAATTTCAAAAAAAGTAGGAATACCAAATAAAGTAAATGGATCAATATTATATACAGGTTGAATATGATTACAGCTAGAACAAAAAAGATCTGTTCCTACAATTGAATTATTGCAATGCCAACATTTATTAATCATTATAATACACCCCCAATATTTATATTGTTGTTGTTGTATCATTATAATTTAGATAAATCAACCAATTAAGCAGGAATGGCGCTAGCAACTTCTAATTTTTCAAACCAATCAAGAAAACGTTTAATATCATCACCTTTAAATAATCTACCATGTTGTGGAGCCATAATATCAATATCTAATTTACGGACACGAGCTACCCAATCATTTTTTGCCTTGTTAGATGGCATCCAGCGCTTATGAAACATTTCCATTTTAGAGATGTGTTCATCAAAATTTTCAACAAACATTGGTGCTTCTGCTGCTTCTAGTGCTGCACCAATATCTCCACTCATTAGTATTTTTGCTTCTGCATCATATATATTAAAATTACCTGCTGAATGAAGGTAATGGGCAGGGATACATTTAAGTTCAGTTGTTCGTAGTTTTATTGTTTCACCTTCATCAGCTATTGGTACATATTTAATATTTTCACAACCAAAATGACGGATAAATCCTTCCCATATCCAAGGTGC
>JALTLI010000095.1 GCA_027005635.1 Alphaproteobacteria bacterium | reverse complement strand
ATTTCGCTAGATTTAGCAGTTGTTTGATTTTCTTTGTTCATTATTTTTAAATTTAAACGTACTGCTTTTTGAAGCATGTCTCTGAATATTTTGTATTTTTCGGTATCAAAGCTACTTTTAAAAGTTAGTGCAGAGCTTAAAATATTTATGCTGTAACGCAAGTTACCATTAAATTTATTAAAGAATTGTTGTTTATCTTCACCAGCTGGCCAATCTTCAAACATTAATAATATTTTAGTAAATTGATAATGAGATTTTTGTAAAATAGAATTTATTTTTTGTTTGTCTGTTGGCTTAAAATATTGCTCAGTAACAAAAATTTGTCTTCTTTCACTTTCTAAATTAAGTGTGGTTTCTAATTTAATTAAATATTTTGTTTTTGCGCTTTCTGTATAAAAAATAGCTTTTGGGGTAGGTGAACTAAAATTATCTTCAATATCAGCTAAAATATTATCTAATAGTTGCTGAGAAACCTGTTTACGCAATTTTAATAACTGTTTAAAACTTAAATCTGCTTCATATTGAAGTTTTAATATAAATTCTGCATTTTCTTGATTAATTAAATTTTGTTCACCTGTTAATACATCAGAAATTATTTCTTCTGCCTTTTCATAGCAATCTGTTCTGGCAGTTTTTGTATCTATTATAAGGGTGTGAATGTTGGGGATATTTTTATCTGTTAGTGGTTTTGTGGAAAGTTCTAAAATTTCCTTGGCTTTAATAATATTACATATAGAGCTTTCACGGAATGCATCACCACGTAAATTTGCTAAATCTTCACTAAAGGCATTATTTGTAAAAAATAGAGGTATTAATAAAAACAATAAACGCATTATGTTAAACTTTTTATAAGCATAGTTAATGCTGTTTTGATTGCTTTTTTTCGAACTTCGTCTCTATTTCCTTTAAATAAGTACTTTTCATGAATAGTATTATTTTTTGTGGCAACTGCAAAATGAACAAGCCCTACAGGTTTGCTTTCACTGCCACCACCAGGGCCTGCAATTCCGGTAACAGATACGGTTATATCTACTCCAGAATTATTTAATGCACCTTGTGCCATTGCTATTGCAACTTCTTGGCTAACTGCGCCGTATGTTTCTATTAGATTTTTTTCTACGTTTAACATATCTATTTTTGCTTGATTAGAATAAGTTACAAAAGTTCTATCAAAAACTTCAGAACTTCCAGCAACATTAGTTAAAGCATAGCTAATACCACCACCAGTGCAAGATTCAGCAGTAGCTAAAGTATATTTTTTAGCTGTAAGTTTTTGAATAGTTTGTTCTGCAAGGTTTTCCATAAAAGTAATTTACAATAGAATGGATTAAATTACTATTATTATAGTTAAGCAGCTTTTATTTTGCTAACAGCAGGTGCGCTCATGGTTGGTGCTGAATGACCAACAGTGGAGTTTATCATGCCGGAACTATTAGGTTTTGCTGCACTTTCTGGTGAAGGTTGATCTTGTTGAGTAGCGCTAGCATCATTAGCTGGTGATTGATTAGTTGCAATATTGGTCATTTTACCTTTAATTGCTTGGATATTTTCTTTGCCTCCACCAGCAGAAACAGCTTGTTTAGCAATACCACCTATCATAGCAAATATTCCTCTTAGCCCACCAATAACCCATGGTATTCCTTCTAATATTATAAATATAGCAGGAGCAAATGCCATAAACCCTGAACCCATAGTAAGAACAGTAATCAGTAAAGCATCAGCAAACCATGCAACACCAGCAGTAATTAGCCCAACACCTAAAGTTAACTGAACTATAGACCAAATAATACCTAAAGGGCCAACAGCCTTAGAAACAGCTTTTTTAGCTGCATTCTTAGCTGCTTTTTTGGCTTTACGCTTAGCTGCTTTAGTTATAGCGTAAATGGTGCCTTTTACTGTTAAAGATACAATCATACTTAAATTATAGTAACTATTTAGCTAAAATACTAGTGATTGCCTATTTTTTACGCAGAAAGAGCTTGATTTTTTTGATTTTGAGGTCTAATATGCCTAAAATTTAATCAGAAATACATTTTTAATAAAGGGAAGTAAATGTCTGAAACTGCGTTAATTAAACCTATTCAAATTGGAAATATCAAAATTGATGTTCCTGTAGTTCTTGCGCCAATGTCTGGTATTACAGATATGCCGTTTCGTTTGCTTTGTTCCCAGCATGGTGCGGGTATGGTGGTTAGTGAAATGGTAGCAAGTGAAGCACTTGTTCGTGATAGCGTTGTTTCTATGCAAAAAGCTGCTTTTGATCCAGCCCAAGGTGTTCATGTAGTCCAAATTGTTGGAGCAGATCCACAACGTATGGCAATTGCTGCTCAAATAAATGAAAAAGCAGGGGCTGATGTAATTGATATCAATATGGGTTGTCCTGTGCGTAAGGTTGTAAATACTTTTTCTGGCTCTGCCTTAATGAAAGATGAAGAGCTTGTTGAGAAAATTTTAACAGCTGTAGTAAATGCGGTTAAAATTCCTGTTACTTTGAAAATAAGAACAGGTTGGTCTGAGGAAGTTAGAAACGGTGCAAAAATTGCCAGAATTGCAGAAAAATGTGGCATTAAGATGTTATCTGTTCATGGTAGAACTCGTTCCCAGATGTATAGCGGTAAAGCAGATTGGGATTTTGTTAAAACAATTAAGCAAGCGGTTAGTATACCTGTAATGATAAACGGTGATGTTATAACAATTGAAGATGCGGTTGATGCCTTAAAACGTTCAACATGTGACGGTGTTATGGTTGGCAGAGCTTGCCAAGGGCGCCCATGGTTTTTAGGGCAAATTTCTCATTATTTATTAACTGGTGAAAAACTGCCAGATCCAACAGTAGAGGAACAATACAAAGTAGTACTAAAACATTTTAATATGGCAATGGATTTTTACGGTGAACACAGAGGTGTACGCCTAATGCGCAAACATTTAGCATGGTATGCTAAGGGCTTAAAACATGGTAGTGATTACAGGCGTCAAGTAAATGGTTGCACTACAGCAGATGAAGCCCGTGATTTAATAACTAAATTTTATACAGCATGTATTGAAAATGAAACTGAAATATTAAACCCACACATTATAAGAAAACAAGTAGGAGAAAACTATGCAACAGCATAATACAGAAAATACAACAAACACTGAAAATGTTATATTAAATTCAACACATAAAACTATGGATAAATTAGAAGAAGCTGTTCCTGTACTTTCTCAGCGTTTTATTAAAGGTGATTGTTTGTCTAGAACAGTGGATCAATATCTTGAACGTTATTTTCAGAATTTAGGCGGTATGACACCATCACCAGAATTATATTCTAAGGTTATGCAACAAGTTGAAAAACCTTTAATTGAACATGTTTTACGCTATGTTAATGGTAATCAGCTTCGTGCTTCTGCAGTTTTAGGAATAAACCGTAATACACTTCGTAAAAAAATGAACTTGCTTAATATAGTGATTCCATCTAAAAATTAAATAACAATAAAAATAAAAAAGTATGAAAAGTATGAAAAAATCAATTGGTATTTTAAATTTCTTTACAGGAACAAAGTTTTTAATTAGTTTATTTATGTTTTTAGTGGTTTTATCTACTTTAAATATAATATTTAGTACTCAAATTGCTGGGCATGTTTTTAGTTATTTGTTAAAACAAGATATTTTATCTTATGAACAAATCCAAAATTTACAGGCTTTTTCTTTTTCTGATATACAAAGAGCATACTGGTTTGGGGTTCTAGCAAATGTTGGGGCTATTTTAAGTTGTTATGCTTTTTTTGTTTCTTTACGTAACCATGAAAAAACTGGAACAGGAACAGGTGCAGTTAAGCTTATTTATTTAGGTTTAGTAATTATTTTTAGTGCTGGTAGCATTGATTCAGTTTTTGGATTTAAAGGTATAACCGTTTTACAAAAACATTCAGAGGTATCTAAAATAACTTTAGCAAATGGAACAGTGAAAAATCTTCCATTTAAAATAAAGGCTAATAATATTATTTCTGACAAAGAAAATAAATATATAGATATTTCATTAACTATGGACGGTAATGTTATAAATACTAAGCTTAATCCATGGAGACAAACACATGTAGATAATTATACCATGTATTATTATGCCATACAAAATGCACTGCCAATGGTTATTGTAGATGTAAAAAGTTTAACAGATATTATGCAGGAACCTTCAATGATAGGCTTGCAAGTTGGTAGAGGAGTTGAAAACAAACAGGAAAATGTTAGTTTTAAAATCTTAAGAATTAACCCTCCTAAATCACCAGTTGTATTAGGTGATAACAAAATAGAAGGTTTTACCAATGATGGACGTAGTGTTGATTATATTTTAAAATATAATGGTGCAAGCATAGCCCTAAGAACATATGAATATTACCCTAATTTAATTGCTGTTGGTAATAATAAAGGTGAGTTTAGCTTGTTACCATTTGGTTTATCTGTTGTTAACAAAACTGGTTGGGAAGTTTTAGCAGAATATTTAGATTATATTAAAAAGAATAATATAAAAGATAATAATAAAGTATTTAGTAAACTTAAAACATTAACTAAATATGATGAAAATATTCGCCCAGTAATTCAAAAAAATGTTCTTACTACGGCATCTATTATAGAAAAAATTAAATTACCATATATATTACAATTAGATAAAATGTACCCATTAAAACAAGTTACTTTAAATGTACAATATGAACCATCATTGTATCTTTCTTATTTAGGATTGTTTTTAATGATTGCAGGATTTTTTGTTAAAATAGTTTTTTCTCGTAGAATTAAAGATTAACTTAATAATGAGAAATCTTCTTCTTTTATTCTTACTTATATTTTCTGTAAATGTTTATGCAGAACCTAAGTTGAATACTTTTCAAGGAGAAGATAGCTCATTGCAAGTTAGTTATAATATTACTGGAAAAGATGCGAATATTTTTTTTGAGAAACTGACAGATATTTTAAAATCAGGTA
>JALTLI010000094.1 GCA_027005635.1 Alphaproteobacteria bacterium | reverse complement strand
CTCCACGTTTTATATATTCTTCTTCTTTAGCTTCTAAATCTATAGAATATTGTGCTTTTATGTTTTCTTTTTCATTATTTAAAAGTATAATCTCTTTTATAAGTTCGGCTCTACTTACGTTTTTATAATCTTCTTTATTCATTTTTAACCTTTCACACATAACACTTGTTTCAATTCATACACAATTTCAACTAAATCCTCCTGTGAAGCCATAACATCATCTATATTTTTGTATGCTCTTGGTGTTTCATCTAATACGCTTTCATCTTTTTTACACTCAACACCTTGTGTATCTTTAATATGTTCTTCAATATTTACTAGTTTTTTAGCTTGTGTACGTGACATTATTCTACCTGCGCCATGTGAACATGAACAAAAACTATCTTGATTACCCTTACCTCTTACAATAAATGATTTTGCCCCCATAGAAGCAGGAATAATACCCATATCGCCTTTCCTTGCTCTTACAGCACCTTTACGAGTGAGCCAAACATTTTTTCCAAAATGATTTTCTCTTGTTGTGTAATTATGGTGACAGTTTATAGCTTCACAAGTAGCATCAAACTCACCTAGCTCGTTTTTCATTACTTGGATAACATTTTTCATCATTACTTGACGATTATGTGTTGCATAGTTTTGTGCCCACTCCATAGCTTTAATATAATCATCAAACAATTCTGTTTGTTCCGGTAAATATGCTAGGTTTGGGTCTTCTAGCTTAACAAAATATTTTTCCATTTGTTCTTTTGCTTTTTCTATGAAATATGTACCAATTTTATTACCAATACCTCTTGAACCAGAATGTAACATAATCCACACATTGTTATCTTTATCCAAACAAACTTCAACAAAATGGTTTCCACCACCAAGTGTACCTAGTTGTAGCATTGCATTTGTAATAGTTTTCTTATGCATAATAGTAGGGTGTTTAGTTAATATCTCTTGCAATTCGTCATATAGTAAAGAAAATGTTTCTGTAACAATGGCAGGCGTTTTACTTTGCCCTTGATGCTTTTCAAAACCAGTAGGCACAACAGCCTCTATTTTACTACGTAAACTAACTAAACTATCTGGTAAATCATTCGCACTCAATGAAGTTTTAACTGCCATCATACCACAACCTATATCAACCCCTACAGCAGCAGGTATAATAGCACCAATAGTAGGTATAACAGAGCCTATAGTTGCACCCATACCATAATGAACATCAGGCATAACTGCAATGTGTTTATATATAAATGGCATGTTGGCTGTATTTTTTAATTGCTCTATAGCATTCTCATTAACTGGAACTTTATCAGCCCATAACTTAATAAGACCTTTT
Organism: Alphaproteobacteria bacterium; assembly: GCA_027005635.1. Taxonomy (GTDB): domain Bacteria; phylum Pseudomonadota; class Alphaproteobacteria; order UBA2136; family JALTLI01; genus JALTLI01. The sequence continues at coordinate 3,639 of JALTLI010000094.1, read as the reverse complement.
TTTGATTGCATTGTTTCCATATTAAAACCTCCTACTTAAATAATAATATATTGTTAACGGTACAAAACTAATTACACTGATAATTATATCTAACATCATACAAACAAACATAATAGGAAATGTTAAAATAATAAATCCTAACTCATGTATTTCATTATAATAATTGATATTAAATAAAAACATGAAAAACTTATCTGTTATAAACATGCTAGAACCTCCTACTTATACCAACATTAGTAGCAATAAAGCTATCCACTCTATTATTGCTAATAGGCTGTACCATAACTTTTACATATAATCCTGTATAGTTATCTCTTAACTTAATGTATGGCGTAGCAAATACGCCGTTATAATAACTTGTTTTAAGTTTACCTATACCAACACCGCCACTAGCAGAAACGTATTTAAACGTGTGTTTATACTCTGCTATACCTAATAGCCAATACGATGACTTATTAAAGCTATCTTTAAACTTGGCTACACTACCACCAAAAACAACACCTTCTTTATCTTGTAACACTTCAATACCTATTGTTTTGGTATTTTCATTATATCCGTTACTTGGTGCAAACTTACTTGAAAAGTGTTTAACGCCACCGCCAAACAGCACGCCTATTTCTGCCGCGCCTACATTTGTCGCGCATAATGTTAACGCTGTAGTTAATATTAGTTTTTTCATATTATTTTCTCCTTAATTTATAATGATGGCTTGTTCTTCTATTTTTAGCCAACTTCCAACCATCAACTGTCTTTTTTGGTCTCCATATTTTTTGTGTATAATTGTTACACTCTCTTATTATAGTGTAATTAGGTATAAAAGTCAAGGAAGAAAGTTTTTCATATAAACATTCATGTTTATAAACTCTAGCTAACTCATTGAATTGATTATTATAATATTCTTCTATTATATACATTTCCAAAATTTAAACCTTTCTTTTTTAAGGCGTTTATTTTCTTCTTTTAGCCTTTCAGAATAAGATGTTTCTCTTGCTAGTGCCATTTGAGTGCAACCAATAGAATTGTTTAATGCATCTGCATGGTCTTTAACTAATGATATTTCGTATTCAGCATCAATATAATAACAATAAGAACCATTTCTATCTTCTACCATTATAACTTTTAGTTCTTTTTTATCATCTTTAACTATTTGTATGTTATACCTTTTCATTTACTTACCTTTACTATTTAAATCAATTAATTCTGCTATAATAAACCACAACAGAGAACAAATATATATCTGCTACGCTAATGACTCTTTACCATTAACGGTTTAAGTGTTTATTTATTTTTAACATAAAATGCCCTCGCAAAATGTTGGCTGCATAAACTTCTAAAACTCATATCATCGCGTACACTATCAATAAATGGTGCAAATTCTGGTATGTTATGAATAGCACTTTTATGTAGAAATGCTAAACTTGGCTTATGTCTATTTGGCCGCACATATAGCTTGTTATTTTTTGGCACATCTTCCCATTTGAAATATTGGCGGTCTGGGATATTAAATTTACCCCATAATGCTGTTTGTTTAGTCCAAGGGCTACCAAACCACCAAGGCTCATATTTATAAACTGGTTCACCAAGGTATTTACGTAGTACACCTCTTGCAGGATTTTCAATTACCCAAAACTTAGGATTACACTCTTTGATAATTCTTAAACAATGCTCTACTAAAAACATACCCTCATCTGGATTGCGTGCTTTACCATCTGCTCTTGCTGTTGAAAATTCTGTACATGGCGGATTAGCTATAACACCATAAACATTAGCAGGTGGTGTATAATTCTCTACGCCTATATCTTTTCCAATTTTAATAACTTGATAGCCTTTATCCGCAAATACTCTGCTATCACTACCAATGTCTGCACATAGATGTAATATTGTTTTCATTTAATTAGTCCCCAATATTTCCTTGCTGCCACAACTGCTTCTACAAGTTCACTATGAACAGCTTTAGGCTTTTTACCATCTTGTTCTAGTATTCTTGCCAACTCGTTTAGAAACTCTTTGATATCAAAATTATCACCCATCTATTCACCCTTTATTTTAGTTAATGTTTCATTTGCTATATCACCACAACTATCTTCAAAATGTATAGTTTTGCCAGCTATAACCTGTAAATGTTTGCATTCTGCATAAAACTCTAATCCATCAATAGCAATGTGTAAACTTTCTTTAAGTTTACTTATATTGTTTTCTAGCTCTGTTATACGGTTTGTTAGGGCTGTGTTTTCACTAACACACGTCATTAAACAACCATAAGCTGTTTTGCGAAGTGAAATAATATCTTCTATATCATTCTTTGGACAGTTTTGTTTTTCTAAGTGTGTTTTTAATAACTCTGTATTACTCATTACCGTTCTCCTTATCCATTGCTTCTATAAAATAACTAAGTCCCTCTATAACATTATCATCTGTTAAACAACCTTGGCTTTTATTCCAAACTCCCATTAACTTATCAGCTATATCTGCCTTTGCCTTTAAAGCTTCGTGTTGGTTTACACAGGTTACTATGTGTTGTGCGTTAGCTTCTGTAACACCTTTTGGAAGTCTTCCTTTACTGTTACAATATAGCATTGTAGCCAAAGAACCATCATCACTAACTATTTTGCAACATTCATCAATTAAGACTCTAAATCTTCCTTGCGTATGCTTACTCATCTATTTATCCTCCTGTGTTTTTGGTAGTGGTTGCCAATGGGTTGGTGTACTTGGAAACATACCCTCTAATGTCATCTTTTTAATTGTAGAAGTAAACTCCATTACTAGTATATTACCATTTTCAAAACAAACTAATACCTGTTTAAGAATAGGGCAAGTTTCAAATGGCTGCCAATATCTCTGTATGTCTTCGTATGTAATTGGTTTTATTAGTTTACTTAGCTTGTATTGTTCTAGTGCTTCAAGGATAGTTTCACATAACTTTACGCTAGGTTGCATTTTATTGTGCGACCTGTTTATTCTATTGTCATCAGCCCATTCAATTGCATTATTTATCTCTGCTTGTGTGTGTTTCATTTATTTAACCTTTCTTTTTGTTTTGTGTCGCTATCCTCCTCAATAATCCAAACAGTTTCACCTACTTTATATTTATCTAATAAAATCATTTCGCCACCTCCACATAATCTACACCGTTAACGGTTATTGAATTACTCATTATTGTTCTCCTTGCCATAGCTTCTGATGTAATCAATAGCCTCATCTTTTGTTAATTCTTTATTATCCCAACCATTTGAAATACTTCCATCAATTTTCTTAACAATTTCACATAGTATATTCTGCTGGTTATTGGTATCTTTTTGAAGTGCAACTGATAAACAAACACCATCTTTGCGGTATTTTTCAATCAATTCAACACATTCAGGATTGTGCTCTAAATCCCAAGCTTTTAATGTACCCCATTTTAATACAATGTAATCGTTATTCATATTCTTACTCCTGTTTTAGTTCTGTTAGTTCATATGTAGTGAATTACTAATATTTTATACCCTTTACAAATTAGTTTATAAATAATTATTAAAAATCCAATGCTTCCTGTTCTAATCTAGAAATATCATACTCAGAAATTTCATCAATGTCAAGAAGATTATCTTCATAATAAACACTTATGTCATCAACACTTCTATTCATATACCCAAC
>JALTLI010000093.1 GCA_027005635.1 Alphaproteobacteria bacterium | reverse complement strand
GTGTGTTACTTATTTTATCAAATATTGAAGTTAATGCTTTATTATCTTTTATTTGATCAATTTTGTTTACTATACTTAAATTTAAGGTTATATTTTGCTTAGAATTTTTCTAAAACCTAATCTTTTCATAAATATTTAAGGATAATAAAATGCCTTCCAATATAAAACTTGTTAAAACTAATCTTTCTGATGTTGTGGTTCTTGAACCTCAAATATTCCCAGATGAACGTGGAAGTTTTAGAGAAACTTATAATCACCAAAAATTAGAGGGAACTCTTGAAAAAAAGCTAGATTTAATCCCACAAATAAATGAAGCAATTACGTCTCATGGTTGGGTGCGTGGGTTATAGCAATTCAACTCAACATTTACCCATTGGCAGGAGTCAAAAAACGATGAAAAATTTATTTGTGAAGAAGGAGTATGGTTTACCCCATAAGACTGATGAGCAAAGAGATTTATCACGTTTTTTGCCCCTGTCCTTAGGATGACGGCTAAAAAGCCATTCATTACTATTTTGCCAAGCGTGATATGGGATAAACCATGTCCCTACTCGTCAAAATAGTAATGAACACTGCGTTATGGCTTTTTTGCTCGTCACCATTGGGTAAATGTTGAGTTGAATTGCTATAAACTACCAAAAAGGTGAAGACGCACAAGCAAAGTTATTGTGGTGCGCAGTTGGTGAAATTTTGGATATTGCTGTTGATATACGCAGAGGCTCACCTACTTTTGGTAAGTTTTCTGCAGTAATATTAAATGCTGAAAATAGAAAGCAAGTGTATATTCCAGAAGGGTTTGCTCATGGCTTTTTAACTTTAAGCAAAGAAGATTCATTGGTCTATTTTCTGGTTAATAAATATTATAACCCAGATGCAGAAAGTGGTATTCATTATAATGATGAAGATATTGCTATAAATTGGCAGATGGATAATATCCAAGCTTTGCCACGTGATGAAGAGTTGCAAGCTTTAAAAGATTGTCATGATTTTATTTATTAATAATTTATATTTACCTTTATGAGGAAAGTAAAATGAGAAATGAAATGCGTATGAAAAAATCATCTAATTTACATCGGGTAGACCCGCATATAGTTAGCTTTAAAGAACATGCTGATTACACCAAAAAAGTTAATGCATGTAAAAAATTATCTGATAAATGTGCAAATTTGGTTGCTGATAAATGTATTAAGATACCCAAAAAGTTAAGCCAAAATCAAAAAGATAAGTTAATAAAAGGGGTAAGCTTATATTTAAGTAATTATTTTATTACATACTTTTTATATAACGTGAATATTAATTCATCTTTTTTATTGGCTGAATTAAAAGATGTAATTGAAATATCGCTAAATACTAAGGTTATTTTAAATAATCATATTATTGTTATTTTAGGTGGAAACCCTAGTATTAAAAAAGTGTAGCGATTAAACAAAAGGTAAAAGCTCTGGAATTTCTGGAGCTTTTTTTATGTTTAAAATCATATAAAAGTTGCAAAAAGATGTATATTTGCGTAAGGTTCAATTTACTAATAATTTATTATAAATAATATAAACCTAAGAGCAAGAAGCCAATGAATAAAATATGCCACATAATAATTAGTTTAGCTGTTATTTTCTCAATAACATCTTTCTCTGTAAGTGCAGAAGTAGTAAATACTGATGAAACTATTACCTTGGATTTTGAAGATGTTGAAATACGCAATTTAATTAGATTTATGGCAGAAGCTACAGGTAAAAACTTTATTGTGGATAACAAAGTTGTAGGTAAAGTTACCATTATTAGCCCTCGTCCATTACCAGTTAGTGAAGCGTTAGCAACTTTTGAAAACTTACTTGCAGCTAGTGGTTATGCAATTATTCCTGCGGGAAATGTTTTACGAATTTCTTCACTTTCTGAAGCTGGTAAATCACCAGTTGATGTTATAACCAAAGAAGATACCAACCGCCCAGGTGAAGTTGTTACCCAACTTATTCGCCTAAAACATATTAGTGCAAATACTATTATTCCTGTTTTAAATCCTCTTCTTTCTCGTGATGCAACTTTAAGTGCTTACTTACCTGCAAATACCTTAGTTCTAACTGAAAATTACGCAAATGTTCAAAGAGTTAATGCCTTAATTGAAAAACTAGATACCGACGTAGATCAAAATTCTCGTTCTATTGCAATATTTTACCTTAAAAATGCTGAGGCTAAATCACTTGCTACAGTTATAAATTCTATGATTAAAAATGCTGGTAAAGATGGCGCAGCAGCAGAAGAAAATACTTTGGCAGCTTTTCGTTCTCATGTGGCAGTAGTTGCAGATGAAAGCACAAACTCATTAATTCTTTCTGCTGAACCAAGTGATATGACAGTTCTAAAAGATACTATCAATCGCCTAGATATCCGCCGTTTACAAGTTTATATTGAAGCTTTAATTATGGAAGTTTCAGCCGATGTTGCTGATCAATTTGGTGTGGAATGGAGGAGCTCTGCTAACTTAAGTACTTCAACTGGTATTACCCCTTTTGGCGGGCAAACTTTTGGTAGTGATATTGCTAATTTAAGTGAAAACCCGTTAGCTTTACCGCAAGGTTTTGCTTTTGGTCTTGCTGGTGGTAATATTACATTTAGAGGTCAGGAATTTACCAATGTTGGCTTTTTGCTTAAGGCTTTAAAATCTGATTCTAACGTTAATATTTTATCAACCCCGCAAATTTTAACCCTAGATAACGAAGAATCTGAAATTATTGTTGGTGATAACGTACCCTTTATTACAGGTAGTTTTACTACAAGTGGTGGTGGCGGTGCTAATAATAATCCATTTCAAACTATTCAAAGACAAGATGTTGGTTTAACTTTACGTATTCGTCCTCAAATAAGTGAAAATGGCTTTGTTAGAATGAGTATTTATCAAGAAATATCTTCTATTTCTAATCAAAGTTCTAATACTAATGCTGCTGATCTTATTACACGTAAACGTTCAATTAAAACAACTGTAGTAGTTCCAGATGAAAAACTTATTGCTTTAGGTGGCTTAATTCGTGATGATATTACTCATAATGTTTCTCAGGTTCCATGCCTTGCAAATATGTTTGGTTTTGGAGAACTATTTAGAAATACAAGCGTACAAAATGCTAAAACAAACCTTATGATTTTCATTAAACCACGTATTATTAATGCTTACGGTGATATGGATAAAATTACCAAAGATAAATATATACAAATGCGTGAACTACAGTTAAAAGATCCTCTTCCTGGTAGCAGATTTGTTGATGTTCCTATGCATGGGGAATCTGATATGGTGCCAGAAGATATGCGCTATCCAAATAAAAAAGATGAAGATAAAAAAGATGATAAAACTAAAAAAAGTGAAAATATAGGTGAACAAACAAGTGCTGAGCCTTATCATTTTGAAACAACATCTCCATCTAGAGTCGTATTAAAATAAAGTAGGTTGAAATATGATGACATCGCAAAATTACTCTGATTTTCTGGCTAGTAAATTAGGTGTTAATTTTACTTGTGATAAAAATCTATCTTTTCAACAAATTAATAATAACTTACGTAAAAATAAAAAATGGACAGCTAAAGCAACAAAAGTTGCAGCAGAATACTTAGGTATTCCAATTGCTAAAAAACCAAAAGAAATTAGCAAAGAAGTTATTCACCCGATAACATTTGCTATGGCAAAAAATTATTTATGCTTACCGCTAGAAGAAACACCAGAAGGTGTAGTTATTGCAATTGCATCGCCAGAAAAATCATTAGCAATTGTAGACGATTACGCTAGATTTACAGGTAAAAATACTATTGTAAACTATATGGAAGAGGAAGATTTATTAGCCTTAATAAATGCTACATGGGATAAAGGAAGTACTAAAGCCTCAGATGTAATGGAGCAAGTGGAAGAAGAAAGTGATCTTGCATCTATGACAGAAAAACTTAAAGAGCCAGAAGATTTGCTTGATAGTGATAACGATGCGCCAATAATTAAACTTATTAATACTATTCTTTCTCAGGCAATTAAAGATGGAGCATCAGATATCCACATAGAGCCATTTGAAAAACAAGTTAGTGTTCGTTTTAGAGTTGATGGTGTTATGCATACTGTTGTTACTCCTTCTAAGCAATTACACGCCGCCATGAGCGCAAGATTAAAAATTATGGCAGAACTTGATATAGCCGAAAAACGCTTGCCCCAAGATGGTAGAATTAAAATTAAATTGGCTGGTAAGGAAACAGATATTCGTGTTTCAACACTTCCTACACAACACGGAGAAAGAATTGTTCTGCGTTTGCTTGGTCAACAAGAAGGTATCCGTAAGCTAAATAAAATTGGTTTAAGAAAAACTCAACTAGCAACTATAACTGAGTTTTTTGGTTTGCCAAATGGTATTTTATTTGTGGCAGGGCCTACTGGTAGCGGTAAAACATCTACTTTATATGCAGGTCTACAAGAAATTAACACTCCAGATAAAAATATTGTAACAATTGAAGATCCAGTTGAATATGCTCTAGAAGGTTTAGGGCAAATACCTGTTAATACCAAAATAGGTATGACTTTTGCCGCTGGTTTGCGTTCTATTTTACGTCAAGATCCAGATGTGGTAGTAATTGGTGAAACCCGTGATTTAGAAACTGCAGAAATTGCTATTGAATCATCATTAACTGGTCATTTGGTACTTTCTACAATCCATACTAATTCGGCACCTGCAACAGTTACAAGACTACTTGAAATGGGGATTGAACCATTTTTAGTTGCCAGTTCTTTACGTGGAGTTATTGCTCAACGTATGATACGTACTCTTAATCCTAAAACAAAACAACCAAGAGAGATAGACGCAGAAACATTAAAACTTTTTGATGAGTTACCAGCAAATATCAGACCTAAAAAAATTACATTATTTAATGCAGTTTCAACAGATGATTGCCCAACAGGTTACAAAGGCAGAAGTGGTATTTTTGAAATACTAGTTATTAGTGATGAAATTCGTAGGCTTATTCAGGTTAAAGCATCTGATAGCGAAGTACAAA
>JALTLI010000092.1 GCA_027005635.1 Alphaproteobacteria bacterium | reverse complement strand
ATGGCAAAGTAACAAATGTTAGCCCAACTAATATTGAAGCACGTTTTAAAGCTTATGGTTTTAATGTTTTACATGCAGATGGACACAATCATAATTCAATTCATAAAGCTTTATCTAAGGCACAAAATAGTGATGCTCCTGTGTTTATTTCATTTAAAACTCATATTGGTTATGGTAGCCCAAAAATTGATAGTTCGGCTTCTCATGGTTCTCCACTTGGTGAAGAAGGTGCAGATGCAACCCGTGAAAAATTAGGCTGGGATTATCCGCCTTTTGATATTCCTCAAGAAATTTATAGTGCTTGGCAAAATTCAGCAGTAAAATCTGAAGAAAAATATAAAAACTGGCAACAAGCTTTTGCTAAATTATCAAGAGATGAACAACAACAGTTAAATATTGCCAACACAACAAACGCAGTTAATGCGCTAGATGAATTAAAGAAAAAAGCTAGCAAAGAAAAACTAGGTGAATCTACCCGCAAAACAAGTGGTAATTGTTTTGATGTTATTTTCCCTGAGTTAGCAGAACTTATTTCTGGAAGTGCAGATTTAACAGGATCTAATAATACTTTGGCTAGTAGTATGAAACCTCTTGATGCTAAAAACTATGCTGGTAATTACATTCATTACGGGGTTCGTGAACATGCAATGGGTGCAATAATGAACGGTATTTCATTATATGGCGGGCTTATACCAACCAGTGGAACATTTTTAGTTTTTAGTGATTATATGCGTACAAGCATACGTTTAAGCGCCTTAATGAATAAACAAGTTATTTATATTTTAACTCATGATTCTATTGGCTTAGGAGAAGATGGCCCTACTCATCAACCAGTTGAACATTTAGCAAGTTTACGGGCTATACCTAACCTATATACCTTCCGCCCTGCTGATCAAATTGAAACAGCAGAATGTTGGCAAATTGCTTTAAAAAGTACTACAACCCCAAGCGCTTTTGCCCTAAGCAGACAAAACATGCCAACAGTTAGAAAAACTCATATTAAGGAAAATTTATCAGCTATGGGTGGTTATATACTTAATGACATGCCAAATTTTGAAGGTATATTTATTGCCACAGGATCAGAAATTCAACTTGCCATACAAGCACAAAAACAACTAAAAAAACAAGGTGTGGCTACTCGGGTGGTTAGTATGCCATGCCAAGAATTATTTAATGCACAAACTGAAGAATATAAACAACAAATATTACCAAATAAAATTACTGCCCGTATAGCAATAGAAGCTGGCGGAGAAATGAGCTGGCACAAATACATAGGTTTAACAGGTAAATTTATTGGTATGAACGGTTTTGGTGCAAGTGCTCCTGCCCTTGATTTATATGAATATTTTGGGATTACTGCCCAAAATGCTGTTACTGCTATGCTTAAACAACTGGAAAAATAATAATAGGTTTGTTATAATAAAAACATGAAACATAATCCTAAATTTTCATCTTTAGTATACCATGTTGTTATTGCAGGTGTTTTTGCTTATTTAATCCATATAACTACGTTGATTGATTTACCTTATGCGTGGATTATGGCATTAAATACATTATTATTTACCTCATTTGGCTTTGATAAATTCTCTGCCATGAAACGCTGGCGCAGAACACCAGAAAGCACTTACTTAATAATGGCACTACTTGGTGCCTTCCCTGGGCTATTTTTAGGCAGGAAAATTTTTAACCATAAAACTAGTAAAGCTAGCTTTATTATTCCTATGTGGTTTTTATTTATAGGACAAATTCTAGTTTCTGCTTTTTGGCTTGGAGATACAGATTCAATCCTTGCAAAAATAGTAAGAGACGAACCTATTAAAAAATGCACAAAAGAAGAAAAGTGCCAATAAATCAATAGGTAAACACACGTATTTATCTTTGCATTTATGTACTTTTTCAGGTATATTTTCTATTAAGAAAAATTATTATAAAGGTTATTTTATGGGAAACCCTGTAGCTGTTGTTATTCTTGCCGCTGGTAAAGGTACAAGAATGAAATCAGAATTACCAAAAGTTTTACACAAAGTTGGTAATCTGCCTATGCTTTTTCATGTTGCAAATACTGGAAAATCTATTTCTCCACAAAAAATGATTGCTGTTATTGGTCATGGTGCCGATATGGTTAAAAAATCATGTAATGATTATAATTCCAACCTTGAATTAGTTTTACAAACAGAACAATTAGGCACAGGTCATGCTGTTTTACAAACACAAGATAGCCTAAACGGTTTTAACGGTGATATAATGATTTTAACTGGTGATTGTCCACTAATGACAAATGAAATGGTTAAAAACTTATTAAAATCTCATCAAGAAAATAATTATGATATAACATTTTTAAGCGCAACTATGCCAGATCCTACTGGTTTAGGTAGAGTAAAAAGAAATGAATTTGGCGAAGTTACAGGAATTATTGAACACAAAGACGCAACTGCTGAAGAACATAAAATAACAGAAATAAACACAGGTTTATATATTGTAAAAAGCTCAGTATTATTTAATCTGCTTAAACAAGTAAATAATAACAATGTTCAAGGGGAATATTATTTACCTGATATAATCACTCTGGCTTTAAAACAAAATTTATCTATTGGAACAGCAAGTACCGATGATGGTGAAGCATTACTTGGTATAAATTCAAAAGAACAACTAGCCATTGCAGAAAATATTTTTGCAAATAGGTACAACAGTTTAACTTAATTTAATCAATAAAAGGGAGAACATTCCATGTGTGGAATAGTTGGGGTAATTGGTAACAAAGAAGCATATAACCAAGTTATTGCTGGGTTAAAACTTATGGAATACAGAGGATATGATTCATCTGGTGTTGCTACTGTTTTTGATGGTGCTACCCATGTTCGTAAATCAGCTGGTAAAATTTCATGTTTAGAAGATTTACTTAAAAACAAACCTTTTTCTAATTCTTCTGAAGTTGCTATTGGGCATACTCGTTGGGCAACTCATGGTGAACCTATTGAAAAAAACGCTCACCCTCATCAATCTACAAAATGTACAGTTGTTCATAATGGAATAATTGAAAATTATTTAGATATTCGTAAAAATTTACAACAAAAAGGTATTACTTTTAGCTCTGATACAGATAGCGAAACTGTTCCTGCATTAATTACATCATTTATAAACAACGGGTTAAGCCCACTAGAAGCAGTACAAAAAGCCACTAAAGAATTAAAAGGAGCATACGCACTTGGTATTGTATTTGATGATACAAATGATACTTTAATTGCAACTCGTAAAGCTGCTCCATTGGTTATTGGGGTTGGTAATGGTACAAATTACATTGCCTCCGATCCTATGGCAATTGCAGCATTTACTAATAAATTTATATTTCTGGAAAACAATGATATTGCAGTACTAACTAAAGATAATATTACTATTTACAAACCAAACGGAGAAACAGTAACTAGGCAAACTCAAATATTAGATATGAGTGGAGCAATGGCTGGTAAAGCAGGCTATAGGCACTTTATGTTAAAAGAAATGCATGAACAACCAGCAGTAATTAGTGAAACTCTTCAAGCCTATTTAAATGATAATCACACAGCCCCTAAAATGCCAGAAATGCCATTTAATTTAGCTAAAGTTCCCCATATTACACTTATTGCATGTGGAACAGCTTTTTACGCTGCCATGGTTACCAAAAATTGGATAGAAGAATACGCAAAAATACCAGTAACCATTGATGTTGCTAGTGAATTTCGCTACAGAAAAGCACCTATGATTAACGGCGGTTTGTGTATATTTGTTTCACAAAGTGGTGAAACAGCTGATACCTTAGCGGCTCTGCATTATGCTCGTTCTCAAAATCAACATATTTTATCTGTGGTAAATTCTCCAAACAGCTCAATTGCCAGAGATTCAGACGTTGTTCTTCACACAAAAGCAGGGCAAGAAATAGCAGTAGCATCAACAAAAGCATTTACTACTCAACTTGCATTATTTGCATTGCTTTCAATAGAAATAGCAAAATTAAAAGGTGAATTAACTAATAATGAAGTTAAAGAATTAACTCATACCTTAACCGAACTACCTGCTAAATTACTTAGCGCACTAGATTTATCTGATGCAATGGAAGACATGGCTCGTAAAATTATGCATGCAAATTCTGCCATATATATTGGTAGAGGTTCGTTATTCACAATCGCTCTAGAAGGTGCATTAAAACTAAAAGAAATTTCATATATTCATGCAGAAGGTTTTGCCGCAGGAGAAATGAAACATGGTCCTATTGCCTTAATTGATGAAGGTGTTCCTGTTATTACTTTGGCTCCATATAATGATATGTTTGAAAAAACTATATCTAACATGAAGGAAGCAGAAGCAAGAAGAGCACAAAGTATTTTAATTACCGATGAAAAAGGAGCAAAAGAGCTTACTGATAATAAAAATAGAACAGTTATAGTAATGCCACTTGTTAGTGATATTTTGCAACCAATTATGTTTACATTACCAGTACAAATGCTTAGTTATCATGTTGCTGTACTTAAAGGAACAGACGTTGACCAGCCTCGTAATTTAGCTAAATCTGTTACTGTTGAATAACTTTAAAGATTTTACAAATTTTCTTGTGTATTCAAATCTTTCAGGATTTCTTTTCTATCAGATTCCAACTCTTTTTGGATTGATTTTTGTTCATGCAGCATATTGTTAGGGATATCTGGTACTGTTGCCAAATTTATAGTTTCTATATCAGCACTACAAGCAGTTAATAATGCCCCTACTACAAACAAAATTGAAGTATTTACTATTTTCATGATTTATTCCTTTAATTAAATTACTATATTTTATCCTGAATAATTTCTATGCACAACCGTACAAATATTAAATTTAATCACTATATTTAGTTTTGTAATTTTTTATAGATATAACAGACGTAAATAAAACACTTAAACTTAGCTTATTTTATAAATATTTTAAATTATCTTTACCTTCTATTACACTGGTTTTATTGAATAATTTTGTTATCCACGAAACCTGTGGATAACTCTGTGGAATAGCTCTCTTAAAAATCAATTTAACAAGTGGTGTGCGGTGTTTATG
>JALTLI010000091.1 GCA_027005635.1 Alphaproteobacteria bacterium | reverse complement strand
CAATAAAATAACCTTCACGAAATCGGAGGTATCCTGCAATTAATTGTTTGGGCATGTTATTTTCTTACTTATTAAGTTTAATCGCTATAAACATAGCATATATTTATAGCGATTAAACTTAAAAATTTCGATAATCAACTTTAAATGATTGCTTATTTTTTAATGAGCTAATATCTAATGAACTTACTTGTTCATTTAAATTTTTAAGAGTATTGGTATGCCTATAATTTTGGATATAACAAGTACCGCTATAACCACGTTTTTTTAAGTCAGCCAAAATACTTTCAATATCATTTTCATTAAGTAAATCGGTATGAACAGTTGTTCTTACTTCAAATGGAATAGCTTTTGTATTGCATAAATAACTTAATGTCTCACTAAATTTATTATAGTGGTTTGTACCTGTTACAAATTTGAATTTTTCTTGTGGGGCTTTATAATCTAGGGCAATGTAATCTACTAATTTTTGTTCGATTAAACTTTTTACAATTTTTGGTTTTGTACCATTTGTATCTAGTTTTATATCAAATCCTAGTTGTTTTATTTTCTTTGCTATTTCTATTATATGTGGATACAAAGTTGCTTCTCCACCAGAAAGAACAACAGCATTTAATAAGTCTTTACGTTTTTCTAAAAATTGCCAAATATCAGTTATTGGCATAGTGCCTTTACCACCCATAACAATATCTGGATTATGACAATAAGCACAGCGCATATTACAGCCTGCAAACCATATTATGCAGGCTGTTTTATCTGGATAATCCAGCATGGTAAAAGGGGTTAAACCATATACTGGCAAGTTAAATTTATCCATTTATGCTTTTCATAGCGCTATACTCTGTGAAATGCTCACGTTGTTTGTGCTCACCTTTTTTACCAATATTAAAGCTATCTACGGGGCGGAAATATCCCATTACTCTTGTCCAGACTTTTGTTGTTTCTCCGCAAGTTGGACATTTGGGCTGTTCACCTTTTAAATAGCCATGTTCGTCGCAAACTGAAAAAATAGGAGTAATAGTAATATAAGGTAAACGATGATTTTCAATTACGCTTTTAACTAATTTTTTACATGCTTCACCAGTGCTTATTTTTTCATTCATGTATAAGTGCATTACTGTTCCACCTGTGTATTTACACTGAATATCATCTTGTAATTCTAGTGCTTCAAATGGATCATCGGTATGATCTACTGGTATTTGGCTAGAATTTGTATAGTAAATATTTTCACCACTTCCTGCTTGGATAATATCTTTGTAGCGCTTTTTATCTTCTTTAGCTAAACGGTAAGTTGTGCCTTCTGCTGGAGTTGCTTCTAGGTTATATAAATTACCAGTTTCTTCTTGGTATAATCTTAGTTTGTCACGCATGTATTCTAAAATTTCTATAGCAATCTTAATACCTTTTTCATCTGCAATATTATTTTCACTTTTGGTGTAATTTTGTATCATTTCATTCATACCGTTAATACCAATAGTAGAAAAATGGTTTCTGAAATGAGGCAAATAACGATGAGTATATGGATACAAACCCCTATCGTACATATCTTGAATAAATTTACGTTTTTTCTCTAATGTATTATGAGCTAAATTCATAAGCCTATCAATTTCAGCAAATAAACCAGCTTTATTACCTTTAAAACGATAACCCAAGCGTGCCATATTTATAGTCACAACACCAATAGATCCTGTCATTTCTGCACTACCAAATAAGCCATTACCACGTTTTAATAATTCACGTAAATCTAGTTGTAATCTGCAACACATACTCCGTACTGCACCTGGTTCATAAGCTTCTGGGTTTGGTACTTTGTTGCCATTTTTATCCTTCATATATTGGCTACCAACAAAATTTTGAAAGTAAGAACTACCAACTTTAGCAGTGTTTTCAAAAATAGCATTTGCAACTTTACTATTCCAATCAAAATCTTCGGTAATATTAACCGTTGGAATAGGGAAGGTGAACGGTTGACCATTACTATCACCTTCAGTCATAACTTCATAATAAGCTAAAGTAATTAATTCCATTTCTGGTAAAAAGTGTTTGTAACAAACATCTTCTAATTTAGTTATTGTGAAATCTCTGTCCTTTAGTTTATCTAAAAATTCAGGGTTATCAATACCTTTAAATAAATGTACATCATTTGCAGTAGGGAAGTTATTTTCTAAATCATCTGGTACCACAATATCCATAGTTATATTTGTAAATGGGCTTTGCCCCCAACGGGCTGGAACATTTAAATTATACACAAATTGACGAATAGCTTTTACAACATCTTTATATTCTAAATTATCTAAAAATACATAAGGGGCTAAATATGTATCAAATGAACTAAAAGCCTGTGCGCCAGCCCATTCAGATTGTAAAATCCCTAAAAAATTGGACATTTGCCCCAAAGCCTCACGAAAATGACGAGGAGGGCGGGAAGAAACACGACCAGCAACACCATTAAAACCTTCATTTAATAGCGCACGTAAGCTCCAACCTGCACAATAACCAGTTAGGCAATCTAAATCATGAATATGGTAATCACCATCACGGTGAGCAGTTGCTTCATCAGCAGTATAAATTTCATCTAGCCAATAATTTGCTACTACTTTACCTGCAACATTACTTATCATACCAGCATTACTGTAACCAACATTGGCATTGGCATTTATACGCCAATCTTCCTTGTTTATATATTCTTTTACTGTTTCACCACAACTAATTTGAGTATCAGAAAACAGAGAAACAATTTTAGGTTTATCAGACGCTAACACTTGTCCTTGGTTTTTTAATCCTGTTTGTTGTTTATTATTTTTAATTTGAATTTCAGCCATGTCTATTTCCTCTTGTTTTTCAATGTTATATCAATATATAGTGTGATTTATGAAATAAGCATACCATATATAGTAATGGTTATATCTTGACTAATATCAAGGAGATAATATTTTTTAAGTTTAATATGTATATATATTAATAAAATATTTAAGGAGTATATTATGACTATAAACAAAATAGCGTTAACCTTATGTGGTTTAGCTGTTATTGGTTATCCAGCTGTAACATTTGCTGGTGAATTTGAAGATGCGATTAAAGGTGGAGATGCATATATAGATATGCGTTACCGTCTAGAAACAGTAGATCAAGCTAATTTTACAAAAGATGCATATGCATCTACATTACGTACAAAACTAGGTTACAAAACAGGCGAATTTAAAAAGTTTTCTGCATTAGTAGAAGTTGAAAATTCAACTATTTTGGGTGATGATACTTATAATGATACTTTAAATGGTCGTACAAACCGCCCAATAATAGCAGATCCTGCATCTACCGAATTAAATCAAGCATATATTTCTTATAAAGGAGTTTCAGGAACAACTATTAATGTTGGACGTCAGGGAGTTAACCTAGATAATCAGCGTTTTATTGGTACAGTTGGTTGGCGTCAAAATGATCAAACTTATGATGCAATTACTCTAAAAAATATATCATTAGAAAATACTACTGCTGTTTATAGTTATGTAACAAATGTTAATCGTATTTTTAGTGATAGAGCAGCTTTAGGTAATTTAAACACTAATGCACACATTGTTAATGTTAGTTATGATGGCTTTGATTGGGCAAAACTAACAGCATATGGCTATATGCTAGAAGTTAATGATTCTCAAAGTTTATCTTCTCAAACATATGGTTTACGCGCTAATGGTAAATATGCAATAAATAGTTCTGTTAATGCTCTTTATACAGCCGAATATGCTAAACAAAAAGATTATGCAGACAATACAACAAACTATGATGCAAACTACTATTTAGCTAGTGCAGGTATTGGCTTTAAAGGTTTAACTGCTAAAGCTGGATACGAAGTACTAGAAGGTGATGGAACAGTAGGTTTTGCAACACCTCTTGCAACTGGTCACGCACATAATGGTTGGGCAGATTTGTTTTTAACTACTCCTGTAAATGGTTTAGAAGATACCTCTGCAACACTTGCATACAAAACAAAATCTCAGAATAATTTACTCAATGGAATTGTTATGAGTGCTATTTACCATGATTTTAATGCAGAAAATGGCGGTGCAGATTATGGTACAGAGTTGGACTTAGTAATGAAAAAGAATTTTACTAAGAACTATGGCGTATTATTAAAATTCGCAACATATAATGCCGATACTTATGGTAACGATGTAGAGAAATTATGGCTTCAGCTAACAGCTAAATTCTAAATTTTTCATTCTTGTGTTAAGCAAGTGATATCTATTAGGTATCACTTGTTTTTTTTAGTATAGACTGTCAAACTCTCGGTTCGAAAGTTCGATCTCTCCTAAAAATTCATAAAAATAGATATTTACATAATTGAATATAATGAGTAAATAATGAAGAAAATAATAAATGGCGGAAGCGGAGAGATTGATTCGCTGTGCTCTCCCTGCGGGCAACTCCCTAGAGGTCGTTGTCTGCGTCGCTTATGCTCCTGTCAAACTCTCGGTTCGAAAGTTCGATCTCTCCTAAAAATTCATGAAAATAGATATTTACATAATTGAATATAATGAGTAAATAATGAAGAAAATAATAAATGGCGGAAGCGGAGAGATTCGAACTCTCGAAGGACTTTCACCCTTGCTGGTTTTCAAGACCAGTGCATTCAACCGCTCTGCCACGCTTCCAAACCATGATTGCTGTAAAGAAATCTTTAAGCAATTTAAGTAGTATTTACACGCAAATTAAATAAAGTTCAATAAAAATCTTTCAAATAATGAAATATAGTTATTTTTCTTTTATTTTGCTTTTAATAATTTAGCTGTTTTGCTACTATCTTGTATAACTTTTAATACCATGGAGAGATTATTTATGAAGCGTGTTTTTACCGCTCTTGCTTTTTTGTTTTTAACCCAGCAAGCTTTTGCTATGCAAACTGATGAGTTTTCATCATTTATTAAACAAATAAGAAATGAAGCCATGAAAAATGGTATTGATAAAAATATTTTAGATGTAGCATTACCAGCAAATACTAAATTTATTAGTAAATTAATTGAAAGATCTAAGCCTAAAAATCAAACTCAGTCTAAATTAAGTTTTTCC
>JALTLI010000090.1 GCA_027005635.1 Alphaproteobacteria bacterium | reverse complement strand
GTTTATGTTTTTCTGTTGAACAAGGGGTGAAAATACCGCCATCACTAAAAAATATTTATAAAGAAATTACCAATGATATAGGCTGTGAAATACCAATTAGTGGAAACCTAGAAAACTGGGCAAAACAAGGAATTTTATTATTAAATAGTGTATTAACAGTGGAAGAGGGCAATGCAGGAGCACACGCAAACAAAGGCTGGGAACAATTCACAGATAAAATTATTGAAATAGTAAATACAAAAACTGAAAATACTGTCTTTTTATTATGGGGAAGTTACGCCCATAAAAAAGGTTTAAATATAGATAAAAATAAGCATTTAGTTTTAAAAGCTGTTCATCCTTCACCACTTTCTGCTCATCGTGGCTTTTTTGGTTGCAAACATTTTTCTTTGTGTAATGAGTATCTTATTCAACATGGTAAAAAAGCTATTGATTGGTGTAATAAAAATTGACGTTTAACCTATAAAAATGTACAAATACACCTATGGAAAATCAAATATTACAGGGCTTGAATGCCCCTCAGTTAGAAGCAGTTAAACACACAGAAGGGCCTCTGTTAATTTTAGCAGGTGCAGGTACTGGTAAAACACGGGTTTTAACATCCAGAATTGCCTATATTTTAGGTGAAGGGCTAGCTACTCCTAATGAAATAATGTCTGTTACGTTTACCAATAAAGCTGCCAAGGAAATGAGCGAACGGGTAGAAAACTTAATTGGTGCATCAACATCTGGTATGTGGCTTGGGACTTTTCATTCTATTGGTTCAAGGCTTTTACGCAGACATGCAGAGCTTGCAGGGTTAAACCAAAATTTTGTAATTATTGATATGGACGATCAAAAGCGCCTACTAAAACAAATTATAGTTGAAAATGGCATAGATGAAAAACAATGGCCACCACGCTTACTTGGTTCAATTATATCTAATTGGAAAGATAGCGGTTGGCGCCCTGAAGATGTACCTAATGAAAAGAAAATAGCATTCAATAATTGTGGTGTTCAATTATATACAGAATATCAAAAACGCCTAGAAAGTATGAATGCCGCAGATTTTGGTGATTTACTCTTAAAAAGTTTGTTACTTCTTAAAAATAACCCACAAATAGCTAAGCAATATCAAGATAGATTTAAATACGTGTTGGTTGATGAGTATCAAGATACCAATAGCGTGCAATACCAATGGTTACGCTTACTTGTTATGGGCTATAAAAATATTTGTGTTGTAGGAGATGATGATCAATCTATATACGCATGGCGTGGCGCTAAAGTTGAAAACATTTTAAAGTTTGATAAAGATTTTGCAGGGACAAAAACAATTCGCCTAGAACAAAACTACCGTTCAAGTGGGCATATTTTAAAAGCCGCCGCTGGCTTAATAGCTAAAAACAATTCCCGCCATGATAAAACTTTATGGACTGAAGATGCAAACGGTGAAACAGTAGAAATTCACCCTGTATATGATGGTAAAGAAGAAGCCCGTTTAATAGCAGAGAGAATTGATAACCACGGTAAGTACTCTGATTGTGCAGTTTTAGTAAGAACAGCTGCTCAAACCAGACCAATTGAAGAAGCATTTGTTAAAAATAAAATAGATTATACTATGGTTGGTGGTCTGCGATTTTATGAACGAAAAGAAATTCGTGATGCTATCGCTTATTTGCGCTTAATTCAATCATTACAAGATAGTTTAGCATTTGAAAGAATTATAAATGTACCAAAACGTGGCATAGGTAAAGCAACAGTAGATGAAATTTCTATGCTAGCAAGAGACCAAGAAATACCAATGTATCAAGCAACAACTGGTTTAGTTAATAGCGGGTTAATTCCACCTAGATTGCTTACAAAGCTACGTGAATTTACAGGTAATATTGAACGCTGGCGCACCGAAGCAAAAGAAACAACTCTAGATAGATTAATGGAAGATGTGCTAGAGGAATCTGGCTACCTAGATATGCTGCGTAATGACAAAAAGAATGAAGACGAAGCAAAAAACCGTATGGATAACTTAAAAGAATTGGTTCGTGCTTTACAAGAATATGATGATTTAACTTCATTTTTAGAACATGTTTCATTAGTTATGGATGGTGATACACGCAATATGGGAGATACAGTAAAACTTTCCACAATTCATGCGGCTAAAGGTCTTGAATTTGATACGGTTTTTATCCCTGGCTTTGAAGAAGGAATTTTTCCTCATCAACGGAGTTTAGATGAAAGCGGAATAAAAGGTGTGGAGGAAGAGCGCAGATTAGCTTACGTTGCCATAACAAGAGCAAAACGTAAACTTATTATTTCTCATGCTTCAACGCGTATGATGTATGGTAGGTTTGATGCTTCAACTCCTTCTAGGTTTTTAGGTGAAATGCCTGAAAACAGTTTAAAATTTGTAGAATCAACTGCTCCTTCATGGCGCTCAATGTCTTCTGCTACGGGTGGTAGTAACTGGCGAGGATCTAATTCTGGAACTGGTAGCCACTGGGCAAGAAAAACAAAAGAAGTTGAACCAATGTTTGTAACAAATACTCAACCAACAGGCAAAAAAGTTGGAGATTACACCATTGGTAGTAGAATTTTTCACCAAAAATTTGGCTATGGTGCAATTCGTAAAAGTGAGGGCAAAGGTGAAACACAACGCCTAACAATTCAATTTGAAAAAGCAGGGCAGAAGAAACTAGTTGCTGCTTTGGCTAATTTACAGAAAGTATAAAAAATGGCAAATAAAATAATCAGTTGGCAACTAACCAGAAAACTAGATGAAGATAAAATACCAGCATACGAAGAAATGCTAGATAATTTAACCCCAAGCATAGATATAAGCAGAAACCAAGATACAGGTGAATGGATATTAAATGCTTTTTTTGATGAAGAGCAAGCTAAAGCAAGCATTATTTCCTGTGTTAGTATTGCAGATAAAATCTCTGGAATTAAAAATGGTGCAGATATAACCCCAATTTACGAAGATGATTGGAATGAAAAAGCTAAACATAGCTTTCCTCCAATAGAAATTGGTAAGTTCTTTTTACATAGTTTTGATGAACAAACACCACAAAATATGGTTGGCTTAAAAATACCAGCAGGGCTAGCCTTTGGCACAGGTGAACACCCAACAACAGCAGGTTGTTTAACATTATATGAAAGTTTAATTAAGCAAAATACTTTCAAAAATGGTTTAGATATGGGTGCAGGTTCAGGTATTTTGGCCATGGCGGCGGCTAAAGTGCAAAATACTAAGTTTTTAGCAGTGGATATCCATAAGGAAAGTGTTGAAACTTGTATTGATAATATGCAAACAAATAATGTTACTAATAAAGTATCATGTATTCATGGGGACGGTTTTAATACTAAAGAAGTACAAGAAAAACAACCGTTTGATTTAATTTTTGCCAACATATTAATGCAACCACTATTAGATATGGCAAATGATTTTGTAAGTGTTATGCAAGAAGGTGGGGTAGCAATTCTTTCTGGCTTTTTAACCGAACAAGAAGATGAAATACTAAAAAGATACACAAGTTTAGGTTTAAAAAATACTGCTCGCTTTGAAATGAATAATTGGGTTGCTCTTTCTTTTGTTAAGTAATAAGCTAGTTTCAATAATATTTTTATAAGAATAAAAAGGTAAAAAAATGAGTAAAAAAATAGGTATAGTTCTTTCTGGTTGTGGTTTTAAAGATGGAACAGAAATTCATGAGGCGGTTATATTATTACATAGTATTGTAAAACATGGTGGAACACCAGTTTTTATGGCGCCAGATATTGAACAAAACCTAGTTATAGACCACTTTCATAACAATAAAGTGGAAGAAAAGAGAAATGTATTAGTTGAATCTGCAAGAATTGCTCGCGGAAATATTATTGATATATCTGATGTTCGGGGTACTGATTTAGATGCTCTTATTTGCTTAGGTGGTTTAGGTTCTATTACCAATTTATCTGATATGGGTTTACATGAAAATGTTAATGATATGGTTGTTGAACTAAATACCCAACAATTAATAGAAGAAATGTTTGAAGCTAAAAAACCTATGGGCTTTATTTGTATTTCTCCTGTAGCGTTAGCAGCTGTTGCTTTGCGTGGTAAAGGTATTAAATTAACTATTGGTGATGATAAAAACTTAGCTAAAATTATTATGGAGCTTGGTAATACTCATGTAGATGCATTACCAACTGAAATTGTTACCGATGAAGAAAAGAAAATTGTTTCAACACCTGCTTATCGTTCTACTAATAATATTGTAGAAATGGCTGAAGGTGTGGAAAAATTAGTTACTAAAACATTTGAGTTGCTTGATATATAAATGAAAAAAGCAAAATTAATTCATGGTTGTGGAAGTGATAGTTATTACGCTATAAAAATGGAAGTACCTGATCCGTACACTTGGTACATGGATTCTAACAATAAAACTCATGTTATACTTTCTGCACTAGAAGTTGGACGCGGACGTAAAGTTGCAAAAGTTGATGTTGTTCATTCTTTAAATGATGTTAAAAAAGCTAGTAATGCTACAACTCAGGCACAAATAATTGCCCATTTAATTAATCAAGATAAGCCAGATGTTGTGGAAGTACCTAATGATTTTCCAGCTGGTTTATTTGTAGAACTACAAAATTTGGGTATTAATATTCAACCGTCTAATGGCTTTATTTTTCCTGAGAGGGCAATAAAAACACTAGATGAAATAGAAAAAATAAGAATAGCTCAACAAAACAATCAAAAAGGTTTTGAAAGAGCTTTTGAAATATTAGCTGAAGCAGAAATTGCACTTGATAATAAATTGATATGGAACAAAGAAGTATTAACATCTGAAATTTTACGCGGAGAAATAAATGCTGTACTGGCTAAATTTGGTTGCATACCAATGGAAGGTGGGCCAATAGTTGCTTGTGGCGGGCAGGGGGCTGATCCTCATGAAAGAGGATACGGAGCTTTATACGCGCATGAATTTATTATTATTGATAGTTTTCCCAGAAGTGATAATTTCTATTACGGAGATTTAACCAGAACAGTTTTAAAAGGTACGCCAAGTCAATGGCACTTAGATGTTTATAACGCAGTTAAAGATGCCCAACAAGTTGGTTGTGATATT
>JALTLI010000089.1 GCA_027005635.1 Alphaproteobacteria bacterium | reverse complement strand
TTTTTTTAAGTAATTTTTCAACTCCTTCACAAGGAGTAATTTCATCACTAGTACCAATAACAACCAAACCACTAGTTGGGCAAGGTGAGAAAAAACCAAAATCGTATGTATCTGCTGGTGGTGATACTGCTATAAAGCGATGAATATCTGGTCTGCGCATAAGTAATTGCATTGTTATCCAAGAACCAAATGAAAACCCAGCCACCCAAATACTAGATGTATGCGGAGTAATTGCATGTAGCCAATCTAGTGCTGCCGCTGCATCAGCAAGTTCACCAATACCATCATCGTATTCACCAACACTGTGCCCTACTCCTCTGAAGTTAAAACGTAAAACAGAAAACCCACTCCGAGCAAAAGTTTCAAATATACGATAAGTAACCTTATTATTCATGGTTCCACCGTGTTGTGGGTGAGGGTGCATAACTAACGCAATAGGAGCATTTTTTATTTTTGATTGAAAGTATTTACCTTCAATGCGTCCTGCTGGGCCGTTAAATGTTATGTCTGGCATAGTTTTTTACTTCCTTAATTTGTATAGTTTCAGCCACAGACTAACAAAATTTATATACAAATTTCAAGTTAAATCTGTAAGTCATTGTTAAATAAGCTTATTATTAACAATACTTGACTTTGTATATAGGGTATTATATAAAACAATTTATTGTAACTCTTTTTAAAATAGTTATAATCAAAATTTAAGTAGGAGATATTTATTATGCAAGTTTCAACAAAAGCCCGTTATGCAATTATGGCATTAATTGATGTACTTAAAATTCAGCATGATAATGATAATAATAAGCCTGTAAACCTTGATACAATTTCTCAAAGACAAAACATTTCACTTTCCTACTTGGAACAACTTTTTATGGCACTAAGAAAAGCCCAAATTGTAAAAAGTATGCGTGGCCCAGGTGGTGGCTATACTTTAAACAAAAATCCTGTTGATGTTTCTTTGTACAGTATAATTATTGCAGTAAATGAACCATTAAAATTTAGTAGATGCAACGGTTTAGGCTGGATTAAAGGTAAAGGTTGTATGAAAAATGGTAATACTTGTAATACTCATGAATTATGGGCATCTTTAAGTATGCATATTGATGATTTTTTAAAAAATGTTACTTTACAAAATATTCTAGATGAAAATTGCCATAAATTTTTATCAAATGATATGCAAGCTGTAATAGAAGAAAAAATGGCCAATGGTTTATCTGGATAATAACGCAACAACGCCATTACGTGATGAAGTTAAAAAATCTTATATAAATGCACTAAATATTTGGGGTAATCCTTCATCAATTCATGCTAAAGGTCAGCAAGCTAAAAGTAAAGTTGATGAAGCTAGGCGCAATGTTGCCAATTTATTTAATGTTCGTTCAGAACAAATTATTTTTACTTCAGGTGGAAGTGAAGCAAATGCTTTAGCCCTGCGTGGTGTAATGGAAGCTAGTGATGATAGGCGTTTAGTTATTAGCCCTATTGAACATCCATCTGTTTATAAAATGGCAAAAGCAATGGAAGAAGAAAATATTTGCATTGTTAGTGAGTTATTAGTTAATTCTTCTGGTGTAGTTAATATTGGATCATTAGAAGCTTTTTTAAAGAAAAATGATGTTGCCTTAGTTAGTGTTATGTATGCTAATAACGAAACTGGTGTTATTCAACCGATTGGTAAAATATCTGATTTATGTTTACAATATGGTGTTGCTTTACATGTAGATGCTGTTCAGGTGGCTGGTAAAATACCACTAGATTTTATTAAGCTAAATGTAGATCTATTAAGTGTATCCTTTCATAAAATGGGTGGACCAAAAGGGGCTGGTGCATTAATTGTTAACCCTAAAATATCCATGAAAGCTGTACAAATTGGTGGTGGACAAGAAAGAAACAGAAGAGCAGGAACAGAAAACGTACCAGCAATCATTGCAGCAGGAACAACAGCAAATGAAGTTGCTAGTAAAATGGATGAAGAATATAAACATATTACAAACTTGCATAATCTTTTAGAAGTTGGGCTAAAAGATATTTCTACAGATATTACTATTGTTGCTGAAAAATCTAACAGAATTGCAACAACAACCTGTTTTATAACAAAAAATTTAAATGCAGAAACAGCTTTAATGGCATTAGATATTGCAGGTATTTGTGTATCATCAGGTTCTGCTTGCTCTAGTGGGAAAGTTGAGCCATCATATGTTCTAACATCTTGTGGATACACAAAAGAGCAAGCATTAAGCGCATTAAGAATAAGCATAGCCAAACAAAATACCCAAGAAGATATAAATTATTTTTTAAATGAATTTAGAAAGATAAAATAAATGACAGTTAAAACCCCTATATATATGGATTATCAGGCAACAACACCTGTAGATCCTCGTGTA
This sequence comes from Alphaproteobacteria bacterium, assembly GCA_027005635.1. Taxonomy (GTDB): domain Bacteria; phylum Pseudomonadota; class Alphaproteobacteria; order UBA2136; family JALTLI01; genus JALTLI01. Next base: position 2,710 of record JALTLI010000089.1, on the reverse strand, counting down.
CTTGAAAAAATGCTACCATATTTCACTGAAAAGTTTGGTAATCCACATTCTGCAAGCCATATTTTTGGCTGGGAATCTGAAAAAGCTGTAGAAGATGCAAGGGCTAAAATTGCTAAACTTATTAATGCTGATGCCAAAGAAATAATATTTACTTCTGGGGCAACTGAATCTAACAACTTAGCTATTAGTGGTTTGGCAAATTACTTAAAATCTAAGGGTAATCATATAATTACCGTAAAAACTGAACATAAATGCGTGCTAGATAGTTGCCGTCATTTAGCTGAAGAAGGTTTTGATATAACTTATCTACCAGTAGAAAAAAGTGGCTTGGTAGATTTAGAAAAATTAAAAAATGCCATAACTGATAAAACAATCCTTGTTTCTATTATGACAGCCAACAACGAAACTGGTGTTATTCAACCAATTGGTAAAATAGGTGAAATGTGCAGAGAAAATAAAGTAACTTTTCATACAGATGCAGCCCAAGGGTTTGGCAAAATACCGCTAGATGTAAAGCAAATGCAAGTTGATATGATGAGCATTTCTGGGCATAAAATATATGCTCCTAAAGGTATTGGCGCGCTGTATGTTAGCCGAAAACCAAGGGTAAGATTAAAAGCTATAATTAACGGCGGTGGGCAAGAACGTGGTATGCGTAGCGGAACACTAGCAACCCCATTAATTGTTGGTTTAGGTAAAGCAGCAGAAATTGCTGGGGCAGAAATGCAAGCAGAAACCGCGCGTTTAACCAAGCTAAGAAACAAGCTTTTAAATACAATTCAGGGAAGATTAAGTGAAGTTTATGTTAACGGAACTATGGATAACCGTTTAGTAGGTAATTTAAATATATCATTTGCAGGTGTTGAAGGGGAATCTTTGATGATGGCAATTAAAGATTTAGCTGTTTCTTCTGGATCTGCTTGTACATCTTCATCACTAGAAGCATCTTATGTTTTAAACGCTTTAGGGGTAAGTGAGGAACTTGCGCATACTTCTATTCGTTTTGGTATAGGACGCTTTACAACCGAGGAAGAAATTGATTATGCTGCTGATTTGATTTGTGAAAAAGTAGAAAAGCTCCGTAGCATGAGCCCATTATGGGAAATGATGCAAGAGGGTGTTGATATTTCAAAAGTTGAGTGGTCTGAACATTAAAACTTGCTTTTATCTACCACCAAACCAAAAGCCAGTAATCATTAAAGTAACAGTTGTATGAACCTGTGGCCATGTAAGCCCAGGGCCTAACGTAATATAAGAACATAGCAATTTATCATTACCAATAAGCCAAGCCCAAAAACCAGTTTGAGGCTTACAAAGTTCCATATTTACAGGGTGCCAAATTGCAATAAATGGCAGGGCAATAAAAGCACTAAATGCCATATATGTTATAATGGGGCGTACGGGTACTCGCCAAAGTTGCTCCCAGTTATTTCCTCCTATACCACGTTTTTCGGCTAGTTTTTGTGATTTAATGGTTTTATCAATTAGTGCCATTTCCCGTTCATGGGCGCGCTGTTTTTGCTGTTCTTTTTGCTTTAAAAATTTAAATAATCCACCCAACAAAGCTGATCCGATAAAGGATAATATTTCAAACATTTTATTTCTTTCTTGTATAATGATGATTAAATTATTAACTAGGCTAAATATAATTCGCAATTTTATAGCTATAACAACCAAAAAACACAAAAAACCGAGGCGCACCTCGGTTTTTTTTCGTTATTATTGGCTTTAAGTCAATACTTCTTCATGAAACCATTCTGGGATGGAATTATTGGGGTCTTTCAACACCTCTTCATCAAAACTTTTTATAAAATTAATCTTTTAAAGTTTTTAAATAAGCTATTAAATCTGCTCTTTTTGCATCTTTACGAATACCAGGAAATGTCATTTTTGTTTTCTTTTCCCATTTTCTTGGTTTTTTAATAAATGTATTTAAAGTTGTTTCGTCCCATTTCATTGTGCCTTTTTTGGCTTTAAATGCTTTTGAATATTTAAAACCTTCAATTTCTGCAATGCCTCTATCTACGATATTCCATAAATTAGGCCCTACTTTATTTTTACCACCTTTTTTTAAAGTGTGACAAGCCTTACATTTATTTGCAATTTTTTTACCTTTTACTGCGTCACCTTCAGCAGATGCAGGTGAATTAACTAATAACAAAACTGCTAAAGTTAGTGTTGAAATTATTATTTTTTTCATTTTTTAATCTTCCTTTTTATTATCTTTATCACTGTACATGCCTTTATCGGCTATGTGAAGTAATTCTTCTGGTTCTACTCCGTCTTCTGGAAATGTGGATATACCTACACTTGCAGAAACAAATATTGGTTCTTTTATTTCTTTTATTTTTATTGGCTCTGATAAAAGTTCTGTTATTAATCTTATATGCATTGATAATTCTTCGGCTGTGGCTTCATCTTGAATTATGCAAAATTCGTCACCTCCTATACGAGTAACTGCTTCTCCTTGGTAAAAATACGCCTTCAACCTATTTGCTATTTCTTGTAATACTGCGTCTCCTGTTTCATGGCCGTATTTATCATTAACTGGTTTAAATTTATCTAAATCTATATATAATAAATGAAATTTTTCTGCCCCGTTACATTTTGCTCGCAGAGCTTTCATAAATCCACTTCTGTTTAATAAACCTGTTAAGGCATCTTTAGCTGCTATATCTGTACGATACAACCTTTCAATTTCTTTTAAAGT
>JALTLI010000088.1 GCA_027005635.1 Alphaproteobacteria bacterium | reverse complement strand
ATACAACAGTACCAGAACCAAAAAGCGCAACAGTAACAGGAACAACAAGTGGCGGTAATGCATACGGAATGTTCCAAAAAGTAGTGCAAGAAAATTATATGACATTAGGTCATGATGCGGTTAATGCGTTGCAATTAACTGAAAAACACATGAAAAATATGACATCAGATGATATGCGTAGCGGAGAAGATGGTGAAACATCGTATGTTGAAGTTAAGCAATCAGCACTAAAAGAAAAAATTTCAGGTGGCAAAAATACTAAAGACGGATACGTTAGATTTTATAGCAAATAAATTACTATAAATTATTATCAACTCTATCACTTTGTTTAAAATCATTACCACAATAAGGGCAAGTAACCTGCTTATTTTCAAATTTCAAGTAAACTTTTGGGTGTTTACTTTCCTTAGGGCCATTACAAACTGCCTTTATATTATTTACAAGAATACTATCTTTTTGATGTGGAGTTATTTTTTCAGCCATATTTTTTACCTTGTTATATTTTAATTGTTATAAATATAACAAACTTAAAGCAAAAATAAAAGCCACTGTATAAACAGTGGCTAAATAGTGGAACGCTATAGCTAAAATCTAAAACTGTAAATAAAACCTGCAGTTTTAGTTGTTACGTTAATATTCAGGTATTCCTGAACATTAACGCTAACATACCAGTTTTCGGCAAACTTATACTTCAAGCTTGCCCCAGCAACCAAACTGTAGGGGTTTTCGTGGTACTTTGTAGCATTAATGCTACCAATACCCAAACCGGCATTAACTTGGGCATATAAATCACCCAAATTAGCGCTATATGCCCCTGTGAGACTTATCATATTATCATATTTATAAATCTCATTATAATAATGCCCCTTAAAAACCTGAGCGGCACGAAAGCTGGTGTTGGGGCTTTTTGTGGGAATATCAATCACAAATTCCCGTATGTTATCAGCCCCCCAGCCAATATATGTATCACTTCCTGCCTGCACAGGAAGCGATACAGCAAAAAAAACAAAAAACAAAAAAATAATTTTTTTCATTGTTTTCTCCTAAAATCCAAGCTGAAAACCAGCTGTTAGGGAATTGAACCCAATTGTGGGACGTTTTTGGGTGGTAATAACAAAGGCAAAATCATTGCCAATATTAATATTTACGCTAGCACCGTAAATAAGCCCAGTTGTTTCCTCCCCTTTGGTTTCATATTTATTGACATTGCCAAATGTCATACCAATATTAACAGCAAATGAAACATACTCATTTGCAAACATGTCTCTTTTTATGGAGAGACTGTTGACAGAGGTGGAGTCATTGCTAGTATAGAAGCGCCTACCATCATTAATGGTAATAAATCCTAGGCGTCCATACCACTTGCTTCCTAGCAAGTTTGAGGTGTCTAACGACATCTCAAATACTTTGGTGTTACTATCGGATTGTCCTAATCCGATAAAAAAACCTTGTGTACCTGCTTGTGCAGGTACAGATAGCCCCAAAGAAACAAAAAATAAAAAAAATAATTTTTTCATGATAATCTCCTCGCAACAGTTTAATAAGGCAGAATGCCTTTATTTTGAAAAGTTGCAGATATGAATTGTATATAATATAGGAAGTATAAAGCTGTTTTACAATACAAAAAGTCCCAATATTATTTTATTGGGACTTTTTGTATTATTTTTTCTTAAAATGATATACCAATTGTAAACATTGTTGCTTGTATATCATCTGTATAGTAGTTGTAGCTAACACCAATAGACGTATTGTCATCAATATTATTATACAAACCAATTCCACCGGTAAATCCATTTGTTGAAGTGTCTTTATCATTAAAACGAATGCTAGCAATGCCTGCACCTGCTTTAAATGAAAAATATTTATTCCAGTTTGCATTTAGTTCTACCCCAAATGCAGGGAATTCTTTTTCAATATAAGTATGCTTCATTACTGAAAAATACGGCGAAAACATTTTACCAGTAGGTAAGGAAAGTGTTACCCCTTGAATATCAGGGCTATATGCCAGCCTTACTTCTGATTGTGAAGGCGTACTAAACGCCAGAATACTTAATGTTAATATTGCAAATATTACTTTATTGATTTTTTTCATGGTTACTCTCCTTAAAAGAAGGCAAAATTGCCAGAGTATCTAACTTATTTATAAGTTATATGAAAAGCTTAAGTATTGCTTGTAAGCATTAATATGTATACTTCTTAATATAAAGAAAGTAAAGGATAAAAACTAAATTCCTTCAGGAAATGTACCAATTGGCAAATTAATATGCTCATCAGTTTTACGATTTTTCCATTCAATTTCACCATTTTTTATGGATTTAGGGCCAATAACAGCCTGCCATGGTAAGCCGATTAAATCCATATTGGCAAATTTTGTACCAGCATTTTCATCTCTGTCATCGTATAAAACTTCTATGCCTTTTTGTTGCATAAGTTCGTACATTTCTTCTGCTACTTTGTTGCATTCATCATCTTTGATGCGTAAATTAATTAAACCAACATTAAATGGAGCCATTTCTTTTGACCAAACAATACCTTTTTCATCATTGTTTTGTTCAATTGCTGCGGCAACAGTTCTGGAAACACCAATGCCGTAACAGCCCATAAATGCATTAACATCAGATCCATCTTGTAAACGAATTTGCGCCTTCATTGGCTTAGAATATGTTTCACCTAAGTAAAAAATATTACCAACTTCAATACCTTTGGCTTTTTGTAGTTCATCTTCTGGGATATTGCATTTTTCTGGGTTATGTTTTTCAACATTAACAGCGTATTCACCATTTGGATCAAATAATAAATCATCTTCGCCATTTTCTGCAAGGACTTGAAATTCCTCACTTAAATCACCACCTATATCACCACTATCAGAGAGTACAACGCGATAATCTAGCCCTAATCTTGTAAAAATTTTATGATAAGCATCTTTCATAATATTATATGATTTTAAAGCGTTTTCTGGGTTAATATCAAATGAATAACAATCTTTCATCATAAATTCTCTACCGCGCATAATACCAAAACGAGGGCGAGTTTCGTCTCTGAATTTAGTTTGAATTTGATAAAGCATAACTGGTACTTCTCGGTAACTTTTAACGTTGCCTCTAAATAAATCGGTAACAATTTCTTCATGAGTTGGCCCTAAGCAGGCGGCATGATCATGTCTATCTTTGAATTTTAATAATAAACCTGTATCGTATTTATCCCATCTGCCTGTTTCTTGCCATAATTCAGCTGGTTGTACCATTGGCATAAAAACTTCTTGCGCTCCGGCTTTATCCATTTCTTCACGTACAATGTTTTCAACTTTACGAATAACGCGCAAACCTAACGGTAACCAGTTGTAAACTCCGGCTGTTACCATGCGTATCATACCACTTCGTAGCATTAAACGATGAGAAGGAACTTTGGCCTCAGATGGGTTTTCTTTTAATGTTGGTAAAAAATAGCTACTACAACGCATGTTTGTTTTCCATTGTTTGTTTGTGTAAGATAGTAAAATAATCTAGTTAGGTATGAATATCAATAATTATTAATTAAAAGTTATAAAAATGTTTGACATATTTACTTTCCACCATTATAAAACAAATAATTCTTATGGCGGCGTAGCTCAGTTGGTTAGAGCAGTGGAATCATAATCCAAAGGTCCGGAGTTCAAGTCTCTGCGTCGCCACCAATCTTTATATAAGTAATACAAAATATTTTTTTTGAAAATTTTACCTATTTTACTTGTTGTTTTTATAAACAAAGGATAATATCTCTAAACTCAAATAATAATAACGGATTTAGCAAAAATTATGCAAAATATTATCAATAAATTTTCATGGGAAAGCAATAATGGTAAAGGCCCATGGGGAAAGAAACCAACAAAACCAACAAATAAATCGCGTAAAACTACGCAAGGCCCTCAAAATCAGGCAGATATAGAGGATTTACTGCGTAATGCCCAAGATAAAGTTAAAGGCATGATGCGTGATGGTGGCGGTAATGGCGGAGAGCCAGATATTAGCAAATTTCTTCCATTAATTATTATTGGTGGGCTAGCTTTATGGGGAATAAGTGGTTTTTACAAGGTTGAACCAGATGAAGAAGGGGTAGTTTTACGCTTAGGTAAATATGTACAAACAACATCTTCTGGGTTGCGTTATCATATGCCTTATCCATTTGAAGAAGTTTATAAAGTACCTGTTACCCGTGAAAATTTAGTGGAAGTTGGTTACAGAAGTAATAGTATTAGTTCTGGTTTTGGTGGCAGAAAATATTCTCGTAAACTAGATAATAGCCAAGTTGTTAATGTTCCAGAAGAATCATATATGCTTACTGGTGATGAAAATATTGTTAATTTAAACTTCTCTGTTAGGTGGAAAATTAGCGATGCTCGTGATTATTTATTTAATGTAAAAGATCCAGATGAAGCAATTAAACATATTGCAGAAAGTGCCATGCGTGAAATTGTTGGTCAGCACACCATTGATGGTGCTTTAACAGAAGAAAAAAACGAAATACAACAAGATGCTAAAAAATTAATTCAAAACATTGTAACAGAATATGCTATGGGCGTTAATATTAGTGGTGTGGAACTTCAACAAGTTAATCCACCAGATGCTGTTATTGAATCTTTCCGTGATGTACAGGCTGCAAAAGCTGATGCTGAAAAATTAAAAAACCAAGCAGAAGGTTATGCTAATGATATTTTACCAAAAGCTCGTGGTCAGGTATCACAAATTATCCAAGATGCAGAAGCGTATAAAGCTGCTAAAATTGCCGATGCAACAGGGCAGGCGGAGCGCTTTAAAAGCCAGTTAGTGGAATATAAAAAAGCTAAAAATATTACTACAGATAGATTATATATAGAAACAATGGAAGAAGTACTTAAAGGATCTCGTAAAGTTATTATGGGGTCTGAATCTGGTAAAAATGTTTTACCATACCTACCACTGGAATCTATGAAAAAGGGAGGTAAATAATATGAAACCTATCCAGATTTTATTAATTATTGTTATTGGAATAATTGGTGCAATTGGTGCAAATAGTGCTTATATTGTAAAAGAAACAGATCAGGCAATGGTTCTTGCTATTGGTAAAGTAGAAAGAGTTGTAACTGAACC
>JALTLI010000087.1 GCA_027005635.1 Alphaproteobacteria bacterium | reverse complement strand
CATTTAAACTCTGCTTTCTTCCTTTATATAAAACTCTGGCAGAAATAATATGTAACAATAAGCCACAAACAGCAATTCCAGAAATAATTAATGAGCCATTTAAAGAAATATTATGATTATCATAATGTTCATTATTAATAAAACTACTAACAGCTTCATAGCCAACAAATAATGCAACTGCCATTAAAATTAAACTATTAGTATAACTACCAACAGATTCCATTCTTCCATAACCATAAGAAAACCTCTCATTTGGTTTTTTGCTAGCAATAGATGATGAAATAAAAGCAATTAACAACGCCCCATTATGAGCAAGCAAATGACCAGCATCCGCAAGTAAAACCAAGCTACCAGTTAATAAACTCCCTCCAAAAGCTAACCCCATATAAATGGCGCCTAAAACTAGCGCTATTAGTAATCTGTGGTGTGAAGAGTTATGATCCATATAGTGATCTTCCTTAACATTTAGACATTGGTGGAGAGCTAAAAAGCCATAACGCAGTGTTCATTTGTATTTTGACGAATGGCGTATGGTTTACCCCATACGGCGTTTGGCGAAATGCAGATGAATGGCTTTTTAGCCTCCATCCGCAGGACAAGGGCAAAAAATGTGATAACTTCATTTTCTCATCAGTCATGTAACTAGTTATACTCCTTCTTCGTAAATAAACTTATCATCATTTTTTGCTCCTTGCAAATGTCTAAATGTTAAGGAAAATCACTATAATACAATGACTAAAAAATGGTTTAATTTCAACTATAAAATAGTGTATAATAAAACCAATCATAACAATCTCAATTAAAGGGTATTTCTATGCGTATTGAAAATGAAGTTAAACTAGATTTTAAAGATGTTTTAATTCGTCCTAAAAGAAGTATTTTAAAATCTCGCTCCGATGTAGATATTACCAGAAAATTTACTTTTAAAAATTCAGGTAAAACATGGCAAGGTGTGCCAATAATTTCTGCCAATATGGATCATACTGGCACTATAGAAGTGGCAAAAGAGCTTGGAAAGCATGGCATTTTAACAGCCCTAAGTAAATTTATTAATGAAGAAGAATATAAAAAAACAGATAAAAAAATATTTAACAAAACTTTTATTTCAGCAGGAATAGGTGAAACATCTATTCCCTATTTAAAAACAGCAATGGCAATTACTAATGCACCATTTATTTGTTTAGATGTGGCAAATGGCTACTCTCAACCATTCATAGATTTTGTTAAGCAAGTTCGTGAAGAGTTCCCAGAAAAAACAATTATGGCAGGTAACGTAGTAACAGGCGAAATGGTAGAAGAACTAATAATAGCAGGTGCAGATATTATAAAAGTAGGTATTGGTCCTGGCTCTGTTTGTACTACACGTAAAAAAACAGGGGTAGGATACCCGCAGTTAAGCGCCATAATTGAATGCGCTGATGCTGCCCACGGATTAAAAGGTTATGTATGTGCAGATGGTGGTTGCACTGTTGGTGGAGATATAGCAAAAGCATTTGCCGGAGGGGCAGATTTTGTAATGCTAGGAGGAATGTTAGCAGGGCATGATGAATGTTTAGGAGAAGTGTTCATTAACGAAAAAACAAAGCAAAAGGCAATGCGTTATTATGGTATGAGCTCTGCTGAAGCAATGAACAAATATCATGGCGGTGTTGCATCTTACCGTGCCTCAGAAGGTAAATCTGTTGATGTTCCATATAAAGGTGCTATCAATGAAACAGTATTAGAAATTTTAGGCGGTATCCGTTCAACATGTACCTACGTTGGTGCAGAGCATTTAAAAGAGCTAACTAAAAGAACAACATTTATAAGAGTAACCCAGCAATTAAATGATATATTTACTCCGTTTAATGCTGGTTAAGTTAAATTACCATACTACATATAAAGTATAAAAAAATAAGTCCCTTAGCCAAGAGTTCATCATGCCGGCGAAGGCCGGTATCCACGGAGGAATTTAATTGCTATTTAACCGCAACAATCCAAGAAAAAAAGCCCCATTTAGGGAATAATTTTCTGTAAAAATTATCATGTTTAACAATTCTTGTCATTTGCTCTCTATCTTGTGGAAAGTTTGGGCGCAGAATTGATTCAACCCTTTCAACCGCAAACCCACTTGATAAGGCAATTTTTTTTAAACCAGATGGGGAAATTTCTTTTTGATAACCAAACGGCCATTCACCTTTTAAAGTTTGCCATAATCTATCTATTACCCCATAAGAATATGTATTTGGCACCATTAACAACAACTTACCACCAGGTTTAAGTATTCTAAACATTTCTTGAGTTGGTTCTTTGGGGTTTGTAAAATGCTCAATCACACCGTTACTTATAATTACATCAAAGGTGTTATCTTTATAAGGAGTAGCAAGAATATTAGCCTCTTCGCACCTTACATTAACAGAATTTTCTATGGCTAGTTCTTCTGTTCTTTTAATAGCTTGTGGAGAAAAATCCAGAGCATGCCCCTGCACATTAAAAGATTTAACCAGCTCCACAATTAATGAGCCTTCACCACAGCCAGCTTCTAAAACTTTAACTTTATTATTAAGTTCAACACCCCATTTTTGGTATAAATATATTTTGAATTTAGTTGCTGCATATCTACGAATTGAGCAACCATAGCTACCAATTTTTTCATTCTGTTGCCAAACTTTATCCCAGCTTGATACTGTGCTTTGTTTCATTTTTATTTCCTTAATTATTAAATTTAATAAAACTATATCAAGCCCCAAAACTTATATAAATTTCAGTTTTGGGCTTGATATAGCAATTTTCTCCGTTATAAAACTTTCCAAAAATAATTTCAGATAGTTTCTATATAAGTTAAAAGTTTTTCAGCAACCTCCATTGGATTAATGTAGCTTGTATCAAGCTCAATCATATCCATATTATTAAATTCAGCTAAAATAGCTTTTCTAATTTCATGGTTATCCATCATGTTATCACTGCTGGTTATTCTGCCTCTGCCATTCATTCTTTTTTGTCTAACCTCTTCTGTAGCGGTTAAATGAAAAATAATATCTGGCTTAGTAACAAAATAATCTTCAGCTGAAGGGCTAAATAATTTACTAACCCCCTTTCGTACAGCCATCACATTATGATAACCAATAGTAGTTGGGGTATATCTTGCACAAACAACATTGCTTCCTAAGGCAATTTCTGCATCTATTAAATTAGATGTGTGCTTTAAATTTGCCATATTTAACATATGAAAAACATTGGGATCAACCTCACCTAATACAGTATCCATAAATGGACGAAACAAAGGCTGGGTCAACTCAAAACTAGTATAAGAAAAATACTTAGCCAAAATTTCAGCAACGGTAGTTTTTCCTGTACCATCAATACCTTCTAGTACAATAAACATAATAGTATCCTCAGCCAATTAAGGCTTAAATTATAAAATAAATTACCAACAATTTTTCCTTGCAGATATATCGGCTTTTAAAATTGAATTACTATAAAAAGGTAAATAAGATTGGTAGTTAAATATTAATTATTTATCATTTAACCACTTGGTAAACTGTTTTTTGAAATATTCATAATAATATCTCTTAGCCTTGGCATCATGCTATCAAATTTAGGGCTAGCAACATCTTGTACATTAACCCATTCGTACTCACTATGCTCTTCATTTAATTTAAGGTTATCAACTTTTTCATCATCTTTTAAGGCAACTAAATATGTCATTGCTAACCTGTAGGCATCTTCTTGTCCTACTTTTGTTTTAAATGCACTTGTTGCTAGTTCCTTAATAATATCAACATGTAACTCTGTTTCTTCTAAACATTCACGTACTACACCAGCACTTGGTACTTCTTCAAACTTAACCTTACCAGCAGGTACATTCCAAACACCTGGGGCAACATCAGCATCATCACTTCTTTTAGTTAATAAAACTTTTCCTTGATTGTAAATAATTGCTTCTACTGCAACTCTGTAATTAGGGTGGCTCATTATATTTTCCTTATATTTAAGTTAATTATATATTATTCAACCAAATAGTTAAATAATTTTCCCACAAACAACTGGTGATTTACCTTGGCTACGTGCATACATAGATTCATAGCATTTCTCCATAATTTTAACAGTTAAAGCATGATCTAATAAATCAGATTCACCCCGTTTTGTTTGTAAAAAGTTTATTAAACAAGTTTTTCTTGCACTTTCATTAAATCCAATAAATTTTTTATCATTGTTCTTATTCATCAACTCCTTGGCAGTGAACTTTTCAAATACTTTTCCACCAATTAAATCAACATTTCTGAATATGTACACATCTAAATGTTCTAGTTCACCAACATCATCAGTATCATTTTTTCTTCTTTCACTAACTTCCTTAGATTGGTAACTGTGCAATTGGATATTCATTAATGGCCCAACCTGAATATTCATTCTTTCATGTCTAATTCTGCCATTACCTTTGTAGGTATTTTCTGGTAAATCCTGCCAAGCTCTTCTGGAAAAACCATTTTGCATTAAACCTAAATCTACCGTGGTAATTAGTTTATCATTTTCGCTAAACCTAATTAAAGTATGAATATCTATTTCACCAGTTGCATCAATTGGTTGGCTTTTTTGCTGAGAAAAAATGTTATTAAGTTTATTACTATTAAATAATTTTTGATAATTATCAGCGTTTATAACATGCATAAAATCATTTGGACGCATATCAGATGTATAAAGCTCAAAATTATTTGCCTGCTTGCCATTAAGTTTTTTATTAGCTTTTAATAACCAGCATACAATATCTACAAAATGATTACCGCTATGAAACAATTTACCATAACCATATTTGTACGGATGATTTTCTCTACTTAAAAATTCATCTGGCATATTCCACATACCATCGCAATGATAACTGTTAATATATGTTATAGGTATTTGATATTCCTCAACAATTTCATTTAACATATTTTTTATAAATTGATACACAGGGTGATAACGTCTCTGGCACTGTACTTCCACTAAAACATTGTTATCACTTCTTTGTTTGGTATACATTTCTGCTAATTCTTGATAATCTGTCCACAATTTTTTATAGGCTTTAGTGTTGTTTACAAATTTAGGCGCAGTAATAGGTTTATCTGTTAATGTATGAATACCATTTTCAATAAAAAAA
>JALTLI010000086.1 GCA_027005635.1 Alphaproteobacteria bacterium | reverse complement strand
ATTTCTGTGCTACTTTCTAGTTGAACAGAACCTTCGTTTCTGTAACCAAAACCTTCTGCAACACTGGCTGCTGCTTTAGCTGCCCTTGATGGGCTATCTGATGCCATTGTGTTAAGTAAAATAAAAAATGCCAGAACAATCAAATATAGTCCAAGCATGAGGACAACTGTCCCCATATCTTCACCTTCTTGAGGTATTATTATTACTTCTGGTTCTTCGGCCATGCTTACATGCATTCTTTTTATTTTTAACTTAAGCTTGAGTATACGCTAAAATAATTGGTATATCTAGCAAGCTGTAAAAACAAATTGAATTATTGAGTTAAATAAGCCACGCATGGTGGTAAAAAACACACTTATTTATGGAAATTACTTGCGATATACTGTGTATAACATAGAATAATTTTAGTATGGAAAAGAAAATACCAAGCATAATGAAACGCGGTGATGTATCACTGGCTGTTGGTGTGCTTGGAATTATTATGCTTTTATTTATCCCAATGCCTGCTTTTCTACTTGATTTATTATTTACTATTAGTATTAGTGCAGCTGTAATAATTCTTTTAACTGTTATATTTATTGATAAAGCTCTAGATTTCTCCGCATTTCCGATGTTGTTACTTGTTACAACAATGTTGCGTTTAGCTTTAAATGTTTCTTCTACTCGGCTTATTTTATCAGATGGGCATAAATCAGCAGCTGCAGCGGGTAAAATTATTGAAACATTTGGTGAAGTTGTTACTGGTGGTAATTTTATTGTTGGTATTGTTATATTCTTAATTTTAGTAATTGTTAACTTTGTAGTTATTACTAAAGGTGCTACTCGTATTGCTGAAGTTGCTGCTCGTTTTACCCTTGATTCCTTGCCTGGTAAGCAAATGGCAATTGATGCAGATTTAAATGCTGGCTTAATTACCGAAGAAGATGCAAGAGCAAGAAGAAAAGAACTAGAAGAAGAAACAGGTTTTTTTGGTGCTATGGATGGTGCTTCTAAGTTTGTTAGAGGTGACGCTGTTGCTGGTTTAATAATCACAGGTTTAAACGTAGCTGTTGGTATGATTGTTGGTATGACAACTTACGATATGACAGCTGGTGATGCAGCTGAACGTTATGTTTTATTAACAGTTGGTGATGGTTTAGTTGCCCAAATTCCCGCATTAATAATTTCTATTGCTGCTGGTATGCTTGTTGCTAAATCTGGTACTAAACAATCTGCTGGTAAGGTTATATTTGAACAAATTGGTGATAATCCAAGGGTGCTGTATATTGCATCTGGGTTACTGTTTGTTCTTAGTCTTATTCCAAACATGCCGGTTGCACCATTTTGGTTTATATCTGCTGTTTTAGGTGGTTTAGGTTACTACATGGGTGTTGAAACTAAAAAAGAAAATGAGCAAGCAATTAGCCAACAAGCAGAAATTGAAGCAGCAGAAGCAGAAGAGCCTGTTGAAGAACCAATTTCAAGTATACTTCATATAGATACTTTGCGTCTAGAACTTGGTTATGGGCTATTAAACCTAATTGATGAAAGCAAAGGAGGAAAGCTTACCGAACAAATAAAAGCTATGCGTAGACAAATGGCTAAAGAAATTGGCTTTGTTGTACCATCTATTCGTATACAAGATAATATGCAGTTAGAATCTGGAGGTTATGCTATTTCTATTAAAGATATTAGCGCTGGTGATGGTTTACTAAAAGCAGGTTATTTGCTGGCGATGGATCCAACTGGAACTGCTCCAGTAATAGATGGTGAAGAAACTGTTGAACCAACATTTGGTTTACCTGCCCGTTGGATACAAGAAGGTAAAAAAGAAGAAGCATCATTTAATGGGTATACAGTTGTTGATTGCTCAACTGTTATTACAACTCATCTTACTGAAGCTATCCGTGAAAATATGAGCGAGCTATTAACCAGAAAAGAAACAGAAAAACTAATTGATGAAATTAGAATTGAAAATGATAAACTTATAGATGAGCTTATTCCTGCCAAGCTTTCTATGGGTAGTTTACAAAAAATTCTTCAGAATTTATTACAAGAAAGAGTATCAATCCGTGATTTACCAACTATTTTAGAAGCATTATCTGATGTTGCTGAATCTAGTAAAAATATTGCAGATTTAACTGAAGGTGTACGCACAAGGTTAGCACGCCAAATTTGTACACAACATACAGCAACTGATGGTGTTATTAATGTTGTAGCCTTATCTGGTGCATGGGAGAAAGAATTTTCAAATAGTATACATGCTAATGGAGATGCTAAACAATTAGCAATGGAACCAGCTAAAGTTCAATCATTTATTCAAACAACTCATGATACATTTGAAAAACACATGATGGCAGGTTTGCAACCAGTATTATTAACATCTTCAACTAATCGCCCATTTGTTCGTTCAATACTAGAACGTACTATGCCTTCAATTGCAATTCTTTCTCAAACAGAGATTTATCCTAAGGCTAAAATTAAAACTGTTGGTACTTTATAATTATTTATACTTGTAATTAGCTACTCCATACATTATATAGTAAACAACAGCTTGGTGTATACACTGGGCGAAACATGTATTTTTCTTTTTTCTTAAAACATCCTGAGGAGGATTGTTATGAAAACTAATAATAGTTTTATTGTGGCTATTGCGTCTATTTTTTCAATGCTAATTGCAGGGGGATTGTTCTCTGAAACAATTTCTGCAAATAGCAACATTATGTTGCTTGCAACTATTGCTGCGGCAACTATTGCTGTAGTAATTGCTATTGCTGGCTTGGCTGCAACAAGAGGCATGGCATGTAAAAATTTACCAAAAATATTGGTAATTTTTTCTTGGCTAGGTATGCTAGCTGTTTCAATTGCAATAACTTTTGTTTTTTATGATGCTGTAGTACTGGCAAGTAAAAATCTATTAATTGCAATGTCTGGTGTAATAGGTATGGGATTTCTTTTTGGTATTCTGTTAATGCAATTTATCTACGTTAAGTTTGAAGATAAATACATGGAAGATGCTAATGATGAGATGCTGGAAATGCTTACTGAACATGCAACAGATGAAAACCTGCATGTTATTGTAAGAAACCTAACCACCAACAAGGATGAGTGGGATTTAAGCTATACTGATATTAAAAAAATCATTAAATACCTTAAAACCTATGAAAGAGGTGAGTGGATACAGCAAAAAAGTGTTTCAAAAATGCACGCATTTTTGAAACTTGCCCAGCCTTAACTTAAACTAAACCCTCGAACCAGCCCCTTTTGTAATATGTTTACAAAGGGGGTTTTACTAAACCCTGTTATAATTTATAAGCAGGGTTCTTTTTGTTTGGTGCATTTTTTATAACTTTGTTATATAGTACACAGCATAATTATTAACGAAATGGCATTTTATAAAATATGAGCGAAAAAAATCAAGATTCTTACTTAGTTTTAGCACGAAAATATCGTTCAAGAACTTTTGCAGAAATGGTTGGGCAAGATGCCTTAGTCCAAACCTTATCAAATGCTATTGAGGCGGGGCGTATACATCATGCATACATTTTAACAGGTATCCGCGGAACTGGTAAAACAACAACTGCTCGTTTGCTTGCCATGGCTTTAAATTGTGAAAATGGCCCTTCAATAACTTGGGCTGAAGATGATGCAAATACTCAAGCAATTATTGAAGGTAAGCACGTAGATGTTCTGGAATTTGATGCCGCATCGCATACTGGTGTAGATGATATTAAGGATTTATTTGAAGGTGTTGCTTATGCTCCTGTGCAGGGGCGCTATAAGGTATATATTATTGATGAGGTTCATATGCTTTCTAAGCAGGCATTCAACGCACTGCTTAAAACACTGGAAGAACCACCAGAAAATGTTAAATTTATTTTTGCGACAACTGAAGTTAATAAAATACCTATTACAGTTATTTCTCGTTGCCAACGCTTTGATTTAAAAAGAATTACAGCGGATACATTATTTAAGCATTATAGCGAAATTTTAAAACTAGAAAATATTGAAGCCGAAGATGCTGCTATAAAAATGATTGCTAAAGCGGCAGATGGTTCTGCACGGGACGGGTTATCATTACTTGATCAGGCAATTGCGACAGCAGCAGGTAAAAAAATTACCACAGATGCCGTTTCTACAATGCTTGGGCTTGCTGATGGAGCTTTGGTATATGATTTATTTGAAGCTATAATGCAAGGTAAAATTGATGAAGCTTTAGCCAAATTTAATCATATGTATACTCATGGATTTGATCCACTATTAGTGGTTAATCAACTATTACAGCTTGCTCATTTAGTTACTAGAATTAAAGTTGTGGAAGGTTTGAAAACATCTTCGGAGCTTTCAGAGCTAGAAAAAACTCGTGGCGTAGAATTTGCTAAGAAGCTTAAAATTGAAAACCTTGCCCGTGTATACCAAATGCTTTTAACTGCCAGCCGAGAAGCAAAACAAGCAGATAGACCATACGAAGCGCTAGAAATGGCATTGGTGCGTATTGCTCATCTTGCTGCTCTTCCTAGTGTTGAAAGTTTAATCCAAACAGTGCAGGGTGGCGGAGAAGTGCCTATTGCTGTTAAAACACCTGTAACAGTTGAAGAAACTACTGAAGAGCCAGTAAAAACATCATCTAGTGTTGAAACAGAAAAACCTGTTACCCAAGATGAAACAATCCAACCAACTCAAAAATTTATTGGTACAACAGATCATCTATCTGATGAAAAACAAGCAGCTCTTGATAAAGTTCTGAAAAAAATAGAAGAAAAACAAAAAAATAAAGATATAGATTTATCTACTTGGGAAGGCGTAGTTAGTGTTGTTAAAAGAGACAAACCATCGCTAGGTGCAATGCTTTCACAAAAAGGCAGGCTAGTTTCCTTTAAAGGTAATAGTATTACACTTGCCATTGATTCTGGCTTAATGGAACCAGATATGATTGCTACAGATTTAAGAAAAACTTTAAATAAAATTAGCGGTGAAATATGGGCTGTCTCTATAACTAAAAAAGGTGGCGGAGAAACCATAAGTGAGGTGAAAACTAAGCTAGGTGAAGAACGTAAACAGCAAGCATCTAATAATGAAGATGTTAAAAAAATACTGGAAACATTCCCAGGGGCAGAATTAGTTGAAGTTACTGAAACCCCACCGTGGGAAGAATAAAACTTATTTAC
>JALTLI010000085.1 GCA_027005635.1 Alphaproteobacteria bacterium | reverse complement strand
CCTTTGGAGATTACTTATGAAAATCAAATCAAGCTCAATGGGCTTCCCTAACTTTGACTTAAACAATGTAAGCAAAAAAGAAAAGGTAACAGGTGTATGGCTTGTTGCTATTTCTTATTTAATAGCTTGCTTGCTTATTTCTGATTTTTTTACCAATTCAATAGTTATATTGTTGGGTATTATTGCACTTTTATTTATTGCAGATAATTATGATGCTGCTAATAACAAAAGTTTGTATGTTGTATCAATAATTGCTGGTTTTTTTATTGGGGCTTTATTCGCGTTGTCTGGCAAAAATTCTGTTGCTTTTCTTGATGCTTCGATAATTGCAATTATTACTGGTGTTTCTACACTTCTTTATTGTTTTTATGAGGCTCATATGGAACTTATAGATGAAAAAGAGGCAAAACGAAAAGCGCAGGAAGAAAATGCAGATGAATAACCTTAAATATTTCTGGGTAGCTTTAG
The DNA here is from genome assembly GCA_027005635.1 of Alphaproteobacteria bacterium. Lineage (GTDB taxonomy): Bacteria > Pseudomonadota > Alphaproteobacteria > UBA2136 > JALTLI01 > JALTLI01. The sequence continues at coordinate 4,701 of JALTLI010000085.1, read as the reverse complement.
TGGTATTTATTTTATGTGTAATCTTTGCTGTTAAATATAACTTCTCAAATAGTTTATTTGCAGTATTGTGTGCTAGTATTTCTTTTATTCTTAGTCTCTATTTAGGTAAAAGAAAGGATGCACTTCATATAAATATTTATGGAATGTTTGTTGGTATTGGCTTAGCATCATTTTTTTGTATGCGTATGAATGTACCATTTACCTTAATAAATATGTATCTAGTACTATCTATAAGTGGTGGTATTGGGTTCCTTTTAGCGCCAAACATTTATTTTTTCCCAAGGAAGAATTAAATAAAAAGCTCTCACATTACGTGAGAGCTTTTTGTTTACTTAAACTACAAAGCAGGAAGTACACTCTGTAAAATTAAAGATGCTGCCACACTATCTACTGCTTTTTTTGCATCTTTTTTGCTCATACGTTTTTGTCTGCCTGTGCGCATTTCAAACATGCTACTTTCGGCAGCAGATGTACTTAAGCGCTCGTCCCACATTAAAATTGGTATTTTGCATTCTTGTTCCACTAGTAAGGCAAAGTTTTCTGCACTTTGTGATGATTTACTTATATCGCCGTTCATATGTAATGGTAAGCCAACAACTCCGGCTACAATGTTATTGTCTTTGATAATTTGTAGGATTATATTTTTATCCTCAGACCATTTTTTGCGAATAATAGTTTTTTGCGGAGAAGCAATTAAACGCATAATATCACTAGTTGCAATACCAATAGTTTTACTGCCCACATCAAAGCAGATAATTTTTCCTGTTTTAGGTAGTGTTTCTATGTTGCGTGTTGGCATAAAATGGGGTATTTTCTCTATATTAATAATTAACTTATAAATGAAAAAGATATAAAATGTCAATTGATATACAAACAGTAAACAAATTAGCTAACCTTAGTAAGCTAGAATTTGATGATACGGGCAAGGAAGAAGTTCGCCAAAAGCTTAATAAAATTGTGGAATTTATCTCTCAATTACAAGAGGTTGATACAGAAAATATAGAACCAATGGCAAGTACAGTACATGCCACAAGTACAAGAGAGCGCGAAGATAAAGTAACCGAAGAAAATCATCGTGATGAATTTATGGCAAATGCCCCACAAACTGAAATGGGATTTTTTGTAGTTCCCAGAGTTGTTGAGTAGGAGAGAATTGATGGAACTATACGAACTAGGCTTAAAAGAAGCAGCTGATCAAATTAAAGCAGGTAAAATAACTTCTGTTGAACTAACAAAAAGTTACCTAGATAGAATTGCTAGCCGTAACGAAGAAATGAAAGCATACATCACAGTTTGTGCTGATAAAGCCTTGGAAATGGCAGCAGAATCAGATAAACGTGTTAAAAATGGTAATCCTCGTTTAATTGAAGGTGTACCTGTTGCTATTAAGGATTTGTTTTGTACTAAAGGTGTGCAAACTACTGCTGGTTCTCATATGTTGGAAGGTTTTGTTCCTCCGTATGAATCCACGGTAACTGAAAATTTATGGAATGCTGGAGCGGTTATGCTTGGTAAAACAAATATGGATGAATTTGCTATGGGTTCTTCCAATGAAACATCATATTTTGGTGATGTAAAAAATCCATGGGATAAAACTCGTACCCCTGGTGGTTCATCTGGTGGATCTGCCACCGCTGTAGCTGATTACTTATGCGCAGCAGCAACTGGCTCAGATACTGGTGGTTCAATTCGTCAACCAGCAGCATTTACTGGGCTTGTGGGTATTAAACCAACTTATGGACGCTGTTCTCGTTTTGGAATGGTAGCTTTCGCTTCCAGCCTAGATCAAGCAGGGCCAATGGCGCGTAGTGTAGAAGATGCAGCCTTAATGTTACGTTGCATGGCGGGTTATGATGAAAAAGATTCAACTTCCGCAGATAGACCATTAAATGATTACGATGAACATTTAGCTGAATTAGATGTAAAATCTTTAAAAATTGGCTTACCTGAAGAATATTTCATTGAAGGATTAGACCCTGTTATTAAAGCAGAAATTGATAAAGCACTGGAAAACTTTAAACAAGGAGGTGCAGAAATTAAAACCGTTTCTCTGCCTCATACAAAATATGCTGTTCCTGCTTATTATATTATTGCTCCGGCTGAGGCTGCTAGTAATTTATCTCGTTATGATGGCATGCGTTACGGTTTACGTGTAGAAGGTTCAAACCTTAATGATACTTACTGTAAAACTCGCTCTGCTGGTTTTGGTGAGGAAGTTAAACGCAGAATTATGGTTGGTAACTATACTCTTTCTTCTGGTTACTATGATGCTTATTATACCAAAGCGCAAAAAGTACGTGCTTTGATTGCCGAAGATTTTAACAAAGTTTTTGAAGAAGTTGATGTTATTATAACTCCAACAACTCCAACAGTTGCCTTTGAACTTGGCGGTAAAATTACCGACCCTATCGCTATGTATTTAAATGATGTGTTTACAACTCCAGCATCACTTGCTGGGCTTCCGGGGATTAGTGTTCCTGTTGGTACAGTTAAAGATGGGGAAAGTGAACTACCAGTAGGTATGCAAATTTTAGCAAAACCATTTGCCCTGCAAACAGCCATGCAAGTTGCTTACGCCCATGAACAAATGACAGACTTTAAAATGAGGAGTGCCGAATAATGCATCCAGATTATGAAATGGTAATTGGGCTAGAAATTCATGCTCAAGTAAATAGTAAAACAAAATTATTTTCAGGTAGTTCTACTACTTTTGGTGCGGAGCCTAACACGCAGGCAAATATTATTGACCTTGCCATGCCAGGGGTTTTACCTGTTTTAAATACCGAAGCAGTAGATGCAGGGATTAAACTTGGTTTTGCCTTAAAAGCACGAGTAAATCGTAAATCTGTTTTTTCTCGTAAAAACTATTTTTACCCAGATTTACCTAAAGGTTATCAAATTACTCAGTTTGAATTACCGATTGTTGAACACGGTACTTTAACTATTGATTTTGAAGATGGCTCAACTAAAGATATTGGCATAACTCGTATGCACTTGGAAGAAGATGCAGGTAAATCTGTTCATGATTTTGGTGATGAAAATCATTCACATGTAGATTTAAACCGTGCTGGTACTCCATTAATGGAAATAGTTTCTGAGCCAGACCTTCGAACATCAGAAGAAGCAGGAATATACGTACGTAAAATGCGTGCAATTTTACGCTTTTTAGATATTTGTGATGGTAATATGGATGAAGGTTCAATGCGTTGTGATGTTAACGTATCTGTACGCAAAAAAGGTGTTACAGAGCTTGGCACAAGATGTGAAATTAAAAATGTAAATTCTATTCGTTCAGTTGTGAAATCCATTGATTATGAAGCAAGTAGACAAATTGATGTAATTGAATCGGGTGGAGAAATTGCCCAACAAACAAGATTATGGGACGAAGCAAAAGGCACAACCAGAGCTATGCGTAGCAAGGAAGATGCTCATGATTACCGCTATTTTTCTGATCCTGATATTTTACCATTATGCCTAACAGAAGAGCGTATTGAAAAAATTAAACAAGCCATGCCAGAACTACCAGATGAAATGAAAGCTCGATTTATAACAGAATATGAACTTACAAACTATGATGCATCTGTTTTAACTCTTTCTCGTGCTTCTGCTAGTTATTATGAACGCACTATTGAAGCAGAAGAAGGCAAAAAACATGATCCTAAACTATGTGCAAACTGGGTAACTGGTGAATTGTTTGGTGCTTTAAATAAAATGGGCAAGGATATAACCCAAAGCCCTGTTTCTCCTGAAAACTTAGGTGAACTTGTTGGTTTAATTCAAGATAAAACTATTTCTGGTAAAATTGCCAAACAAGTATTTGAAGAAATGCTTGAAACCGGTGGCGCACCTAAAAAAATTGTTGAAGAAAAAGGCTTAGTACAAATAACCGATGTTTCAGCTTTAGATGGCATTGTAAAAGATATTATTGCAAATAATGCCGAAACAGTAGAGCAATATAAATCTGGTAACCAGCGTGTTATGGGATTTTTTGTTGGTCAAGTTATGAAACAAACCCAAGGTAAAGCTAACCCAGGGATTGTAAATGATTTATTAAGGCAAAATTTACAGTAGTTAAAATTATAGCGATTTAACTTTAAACCAACAAAGCCCCTAAAAAGGGGCTTTGTTTTCGCTTGCAAGTTTATAGGCTTGCAAAATGAGAGACAACTTTGTGCCACTCATTTTTATTCTTCACCTGCCATTTATTAATGACAGGTAAATTTTTACCCTGCGAGACATAGTCTCGCTCCAACATATCAAAAAATATGTTGGAGAACACACCTGCACGGTGGGTATCAATGCCTAAGATTTGCATCTCAGACATAATCGCATGCTCCATGCATACATAGTTATATAATGCATGTGAGCAACCATCCATGGTCACAATATTTTTCCTTCTGAACAAGAAGGCAATATGGTTAAAGTAGACAAATTTGTCTACAAAACCTTCTAACTGTTCGGCTGTTAAGCCGAACAGTAGGCTGTCAAGTTCATGGTTTAGGCCATCAGTGATGGCCCGTTCTGCAACTTCATTGGTTGCAACTTTTACGGCTGTATTCATTATTGAATACTCCTTAATGGTTGGGTTAGAAAAAAATTTGAGATTAGGTCTTACTAATTTAGATTATGGTTATTAAAATATTATTGTCAATAGCATATATAGTGATTTTTTTTACATAAAAAAAGTAGCTTGTTTTTCAA